>JBAVMD010000578.1:0-10394 GCA_049689695.1 Chitinophagaceae bacterium
GCGATAAACGTGCTGAGTGATCCTTTAGAAAAAAATGTTGTAATATGCCGGCGCACGTACTTATCTGTTAATGTAAGAACACCATCATGATCAAAAAAATAATTGGCGGCGCGCTGTTTGCGATCCTGGTTTGCAATGCAGTTTTTGCTCAGCAGAATGTGGGTTTCAGGCAAGCCAATATAGTTTCACCAATGGTAAGTGAAGAAGGTGAAGTTACGTTCAGGTTGCGGGCGCCTCTTGCACGCAAGGTGATTGGGAAGTCAATGGAGGTACCGGGCAGATGAACAAAGACAGTGCAGGCATATGGAGTTACACAACCGGCAAATTACCTTCTGACCTTTATCAGTATACATTTACGGTAGACAGTGTTCGCATACTCGACCCTTCCAATCCTTTCTCATACCGCGATGTGGGTAACCTGTTCAGCATACTCATCATTAACAAGGGAAAAGGAGATTATTACAGCGTTAATGATGTTGCTCATGGCAATGTTACAAAGACCTGGTATCCTTCTGCGCAGTATAAAACCGATCGACGCCTAACAGTATACACCCCGCCCGGGTACGACAATAATAAAAACAAATATCCTGTGCTCTACCTGCTACATGGAAGCGGCGGTGATGAAGAAGCCTGGGTTACATTAGGCCGTGTGCCGAATATTTTAGATAACCTGATTGCACAGGGTAAAGTGGAGCCTATGATTGTTGTGATGCCTAATGGCAATCCTTCAAAGCAGGCAGCTCCTGGTGAAACCAAAGAGAACTTTGGTTATCGTCCTGTGATGAGCCAATTCCTGCCAAATTTTGCAGACGGCTCTTACGAAATATCTTTTAATGAGATCGTGCAATTTGTTGATGCACGTTTTCGCACCAAGGCAGAGAAATCCCAACGCGCTGTTGCAGGCCTCTCCATGGGAGGCTTTCATTCGCTCTTGATTTCAGCAAACCACCCCGATCTTTTTGATTACGTAGGTTTATTTTCTCCGGGCACGCCATCAAGCAGGTCACTGGATTCTACCAGGTCAGCTTACAAAAACCTCGACGAAAAATTCGCTCTGCAAAAGAAAAAAGGATATAAACTTTATTGGATCGGGATCGGCAAAACAGACTTTTTGTATGAGTCGTTGAAAACCCATCGAAACCGGTTGGATAAGCTGCAGTTTCCCTACACCTATGTTGAATCTGACAGAGGTCACATCTGGAGCAACTGGCGAAGCTATATGTTGCAATTCACGCCCCTTTTATTCAAAAAATAAGTCTGCGGGTATGAAAGCAGCAGGAAAAATCAGGATCGAAACAAAAAGCATTTTCTTTTTTGCATGCATCGTATTTAGTATAGCTGCCAACGCACAGCAATGGAAAAATCCTGCTGAAAAATATATAGACGCTTATAAAAAATATCTTGGCGCTAACTGCCCCATTCCCAAAGACAGTATTCAGCACTTTGTCTATTTCGCAAAAGACAGGGAATCAATTATCGGCCATCCGTTGCTCACGCATCCCATGTTTAAAGGAGCACAGATCATGTATTCATGGAGAGACTTTGAACCTCAGAAAGGACAGTACAACTTTTCCATATTGAAAGAAGATTATGAATACCTGAAAAAATATGGCAAGAAAATTTTTGTGCAGTTGCAGGACGCCACATTCAATCCAAACTACAAAGCCGTTCCTGCATATTTAGAAACCACCGAATACGATGGCGGGGCCGCGTTACAATACAATGATGAAGGGAAACCTGAAGGATGGGTCGCAAAACGTTGGAATAAAAAAGTAAGAGCGCGATTCGCCCTGCTGCTTCAGGCAATGGGAAATGAATTTGACGGAAAAATTGAAGGCATTAATCTCCAGGAAACATCCATTGGTGTGAGGCGTAAAACAGATACCTCTTTTTCTGAACAGGCGTACATTGACGGATTGAAAGCAAATATGCTTGCCCTGAAAAAAGCCTTCCCTTCTTCAACCACCATGATATACGCGAATTTTATACCCGGCGAATTGCTGCCCTGGACTGATAAGGGATACCTCCGCAGCATTTACAAATACGGCGAAGAAATTGGCGTAGGGCTTGGTGGCCCTGACTTAATGGTAACCAGGAAGCCTCAGCTCAACAATCCGCTGGCCATGATGCATGAAGGAAAATATACAGTGCCTATCGGAATTGCCATACAGGATGGTAATTATATTGGCAAAACAGGCGCTGACGCGGATTACAAGGAAGATACGGGAAAAGGAAAACAATCCCGGACTAATATTGTCCCGATGTTACATGCATTTGCAAAAGACTTTTTAAAAGTAAGCTACCTGTTTTGGGTAAACCAGGAACCTTATTTTAAAGAAGATGTGATGCCTTGTTTTTTGAAAGAATAAATAAATGCATCTTCTTAATCTGCAACATTACCCGTCTTAACTTTTCCAGCACGCTTGTAACAGGCGATGATAACGCCGCCTGGTGTAATAACACTCTCTGTTAACCTAAATGCTGCCGGAATTATTCCATTGTCAAACAGTTTTTTTCCCTTGCCCAAAGTCAAGGGGTGAATTTTGAGCCGCAGTTCGTCTACAAGGTCATTCTTAAGCAGCAATTGAACGAGCTTACTGCTACCCCAAACATGGATGTCTGAGCCTTTTGATCGCGAAGGCTTTTGCGACTTGAGCTTTTTGATATCGGCCACGGTCCTTATGACTACTGAGTTTTTCCACCCCGTAACTACCGGGTCCGACTTTTTTATTTTTTTAGAGAACACATATTTTGTGCCTTCATTGATACCCTGCCAGATGTCTCCATGCTCAGGCCAGTAGCCGGCCCACATCTCAAATGTTTTTCTGCCCAAAAGATAATCTGCAGGTTCCATTTCTTGTTGCACCACTTTATTATAAACGTCGTCAGTATACGGCGCTACCCAGCCGCCATACTTGAAACCGCCCGATGTATCTTCTTTAGGCCCGCCAGGCGCCTGCATTACTCCATCTAAAGTGACCATTGATAGCACAACTATTTTTCTCATACTATTTCCTTTTTATTATGATACAAATCTCGTCAGTAAATATGGAATTGCTGCTGTGTGAATACGACAATGATAGGGGCTGAATGCGACAATCAGACATAATAAATGCTTCTTCTGTTCGCTTCGGATGATTAATAATTTTGCTCTAAGAACTGAGCCAGTTTTTCAAGATCATCCTTTTTATAAAAATTAACTTTGTTCTCTTTCAGGTAGTTTGCAAGGATGTCTTCCTTTCTCGAAAAAAAAGACAGTAAATTCTTTTTTCCGGCAGGCACAAAATTGTTGTACTTATCACCAAAATAATAGATTGGTTTTTTTCTTAACAACAGGTCTTCGTTGAGAATCAGATCGTGCGTTTTGCCGAATCCATCTGTTAGTGTACTGTAAGACGTAACGGCGTATGTAGCAACAGGCCTGTCGTGAGAACCGATCTTCCTGATGTCTGCCACTTCCCATATCTTTCTTTCGGCCAGCTTTACAACACTATTGCTTGCCACAAGCCTTACATATCCATCAACATAGTAAAAAGTGTCTTTATCCAGCGCAATGAAATCCACGGTCTTTTCGTCTTTCAATGCAAGCGAATCGCCTTTGGGATCTATGAACAGCATCTGGTCGTTCAGGCTGTTGTAGTTCATCATTGCAGTGGCTACTATGCCATTCCTGAAAAAAACTTTGCCTCTAATAAATTGCGGGTATAGAAATATATCTGTGGTCGTGAGCACATCCCTGATCCTGCTGCCTGTTTTAATGGTAACGAATGTTGAATCCTGTGCCCATAAGTTGGAGGAACCTATCAATATAAACAGAAACAAAAGTCGTGCTCTCATGACGGTGTTTGAAATTATGCAGGTAATTTAATCATTTATTCGCCAGGTTAAGTTCTTGCTATTAATGGTAATATTTCTCAATATAATACTCAAATTGCCCTAATTTTGTTACATAAATAGCCATAAATTGCCCATGCTTTGTTACAAATTATTCGCTAAAATGCCCTACTTTTGTAACATGTTCTCGCGAAACATATTTCAGGAAATGAAAAAATGGCGGGTAAAAGATACTCGTAAGCCACTGATTATCAGAGGCGCCAGGCAGGTTGGGAAAACAACTGTTGTCCGGCAATTTTCCAATGAATTCCAAGATTTTATTTACCTGAACCTTGAACTGCCTGAAGATCGAAAGCCTTTCAAAGATTTTTCAAATTTTGAGACTTTACTTCAGGCGTTATTCTTTCTAAAAAACAAGTCCTTGGCAAATCGCGCTAATACATTGGTTTTTATTGATGAGATCCAGGAGGTGCCGGAAGCACTTCAGTACTTAAGGTATTTCTATGAAGAGGCTCCGGATATTCCGGTGATTACCGCTGGCTCTATGTTGGAAAGCCTGTTCAATCCTGATATCAGCTTTCCGGTAGGGCGTGTAGAGTACCTCGTTATTCAGCCGGCATCTTTTCCAGAATTTCTGGGAGCTATAGGAGAGACAGCGGCCCAGCAACAAATTTTTACTGTGCCGTCGGGAGTTTTTGCGCATGATACGCTGCTGAAGTTGTTTCGCACTTACAGTCTGATTGGCGGAATGCCTGAGATAGTAGCACATTATGCAGCTCATAAAGACCTGGCGGCGCTTAGCCCAATCTATGAATCGCTGCTTGTTTCCTATCTTGATGATGTGGAAAAATATGCGACCAGAACTTCACAGGTCGAGTATATCCGGCATGCTATCCGGTCAAGCTTTGCCGAAGCAGGCAAACGAATAAAGTTCCAGAATTTTGGTAACTCATCCTATAAATCACGCGAAATGGGTGAAGCGCTGCGAGCGCTAGAAAAAGCATTACTGATACACTTGGTCTACCCACAAACAAGCCCCGTTTTGCCCATGCTGCCGGATGTAAGTAAATCACCCCGCCTCCATGTGCTGGATACTGGTATGCTGAATTATTTTGTTGGAGTGCAACAGGAGATTCTCGGAACCACGGATATGAACAATGTATATCAGGGAACGATAATAGAACATATTGTTGGTCAGGAACTGCTGGCCCGCCAGTACAGCGCACTGCGCGGTCTGGCCTTTTGGGTCAGGGAAAAGTCCACGTCCGTTGCAGAAGTAGATTACTTATTCAATTATAAAGGAAAACTTATTCCGATTGAAGTGAAATCCGGCGCAACCGGTACTTTGCGCTCATTGGGTGTGTTCATGGATATGGCGCCGCATAACATAGCTGTGCGTTTTTATGCCGGAGAAATTCTGATTTCACCCATCACCACACCCGGCGGCAAAACTGTTTATTTGCTGAACCTTCCGTATTACTTAGTGTCGCAGATTGAAAAGTATCTCGATTGGCTTGAAAGGCAGATCACGAAATAGTTTTTAAACATTGACAATGGATGGAGCAACTACCATTCGGATGTAACCAGATTATATCAACAAGCAAGCAAAATATCTGCAAGCCCAACGTTTGTTTCAAAAACCCTTGGCACAAATTCTTAGTTTTGAAGAGCAATAAAACCTTTTAGCAGGTATGACGGGAATACACTTCAACATTTGGGCAATCATTATCCTGTTCGGGGCAGCACAGGGATTGTTTCTTTCGGTCTATCTTTTTGCCAAACCTGAAAACAGGCATGCAAACAAATGGCTTGCTTTTTTGCTCACTGTCATTTCGCTTCATCTTATTGAATACGCCGCCGGCATTACAGGATTAACGCTTCAATATCCAATTTTCATTGCCATCACTTACCCCTTGCTTTTTTGCATGGGGCCTCTTTACTACATATACTGTCGCTGCCTGTTAGACAAATCTTACAAAACAACCTTCAAAACCATCCTGCATTTTTTGCCTTCGCTGATTGTGTTGCTGGTAATGATGCCTTTTTACAGTATGTCAGATGAAGCCAAAGTCAGTTTTATGTCCGGGGTTGCACAAGGCGGCATTATGAAAATTCCAGCCGGGCAGCTTGTTTTTATGGGTGCTCATGTTGCACAAACCGTTGCTTACATTTTTGCGTCTTCCAGGTTCATTGGTAACAAAGAAGAAGAATTAAAAGAATATTCGTCCAATGTTGTTGTTGTCAAAAAATTAGAATGGCTCAAGGCTTTTAGCTTGTATTTCTCCATTTATTTTCTGCTTTACTTTATTGTGGTAGTGTTGCTTGGTTTTATCAACTCCTACCAGGTTCAACTGGATTATGTGTTATTGCTCATCACCTCCATTTCAATTTATGCAATCGGGTATTCAGCCATCAGCAACCCCGAAATTTTTAAAGCCTTTCCCGAATTTGAATTGCAGTCATTGGAATCGAATAAAGAAACGCCAATAAACAACTCCAGAAATTCTAACAGGTTTCCCGAACTTAAAGAAAAGCTGATCCAATTCATGGATTCAAATAAGCCATACCTGAAAAGTGACTTGAAAATTTCCGATTTGGCCGAATCGCTTTCTGTTCCTGCCTACCAGCTTTCGCAATTGATCAATGACGAATTTCTTGTCAACTTTTACGACTTCATCAATAAATATCGTGTGGAAGAAGCCAAAAAACTATTAGTTGAGGACACCCGCAACTATAAAATTCTTGCCATTGCTTATGAAGTTGGGTTTAACAGCAAGGCCACTTTCAATCGTGTTTTCAAAAAGTTCACCGACCTCACTCCTTCCGAGTTCAAAGAAAAATTTACACCGCTACCGGGTGAACCACTCCCCTCGCAGCCCTAACGCCCTGTTTTCTAATCCATTTTTGAGTTGATCCGGTTTATTAAGACCTGTATTGCTTCAAAAAAGAGGTATCAACTTCTTAATTGAGACGATAATGCCTTTTCGCTATCCCATATTTGTAGGGAAATTTAAAACCCAAAAATGTCAACCATGACTAAAGTAACCATCACCATTAACCAGCCTGCTGAAAAAGTCTGGGAGCTCTTTATGAATTCCGACAATCTTCAATATTGGCTTACAGGATTTGTTTCAGCAGAACACTTTAGCGGAAATGTTGGAGAAACCGGGAGTGTGAGTAAGCTGAAGTTTATGGAAAGAGGAAAAGTAATGGAAGTAACCGAAACGGTTTTGGTGGTCAAACCAAATCAGCAATACGTTTTTATGATGAAGCATGAAAGCTTTGAAGCCGAAACCGACATTCGCTTTGTTTCATTTGGACAACGAACAGAAATGATACAAACCACTCAATTTACCCCTAAAGGCTTTTTTATGAAGCTGCTTATGCCAATGGTAAAAGGAGCAATGAAAAAGCGGACTGCAAACGAGTTACTTAAATTCAAGAATTTTGCAGAAACCAAATCTTAAGGGCAAATCCCGCTGAAGATCACTTTCTTCCCGCCCGCTTCTTCAGTTCCTCCACGGGCATGTGATTAAAACGTCCCACTTGTTTGTTGCCTTTATAAGTAACCACTTTCAGCATGAATGCATCCTTAGGCAGCGTAAGTGGTGCCGTATATTTAGGATAAAACCTGTCAGGGAACGAGTTATCGAAACTGTAGTAAATATCCAGCCCTTCCACCTCGGTACTTAAAGTTACCTGCACAAGACTGTCCTTTGTCATTTTCACATTAAAAATAGGGTCATAAGCGCTTGGCGCATACTTCACATCTCTTTCATCGAACCGGGAAAAATGTGTTTCAACCTTACCGAAAAAATGGTTCCAGTTCTTTTTTGCCCTTGGCGACCAAACAGATTCGGCAATGGCCAATGCCCGCGGCCACAACATGTACTGGACCTGCCGGAAATTGTATATCTGTTCTGTCCATAAATTACCCTGCCCACCCTTGATCAGAGTGGTGCGTACACTATCGGGTTGCGGATCAAACTCGTAAGTCTTATTTAAACGCAGCGAAGCGTAGATACGTGTTTCAATGATTGGATCTGCCTGCATGTAATCCAGATACGCATACGTGGTAGGGCTCATTACTACCTCGTGCCCCATTTTTGCGGCCTCTACCCCGCCCTTCATGCCTCGCCAGCTCATCACTGCTGCCGAAGGGGCTAACCCTCCTTCCATGATCTCATCCCACCCCATGAATTTTTTTCCTTTGGACAGTACAATTTTCTCCAGCCTTTTTTCAAAATAACCCTGCACCTGCTCCATGCTTTTCAAACCTTCTTTTTTCATCAGTGCTTTTATCGCCTCATTTTTTTCCCAATAATTATGCGGCGCCTCATCACCTCCCACATGTATGTATTCAAAAGGGAACAACTGCGCAACCTCTGTCATTACTTTATCCAGGAAAACATACACTTTTTCATTGGCAGGGCAAAGTGTGTTATCTACCAAAGCTATAGGCGGCGCACCTCTTGACCAGTCCATAATCTGCTCACCGGAGCGAACAACATATTGATCAGCGCCTTTGGTACAGGACAATTCGGGATAAGAAGCTATCGCAGCAAGGCTATGCCCGGGCACATCCACCTCCGGTAAAATATTTACGAACCGTTCTTTTGCGTATGCTACAATTTCTTTGATGTCTTCGTGGGTATAAAAGCCACCATAGGTGCGTGGTTCACCAGGTAATGGCTTGGAAAAAGTACCGAAGTATCCTTCTTTTTTTACATTCCATGCACCCACCTCTGTAAGTTTGGGCAGGCTTTTGATTTGTATCCGCCAGCCTTCATCATCCGTTAAATGCCAGTGCAGAATATTATACTTGTACCGCACCATATCGTCGATAAAATGTTTGACCTCATCCTTTGTAAAAAAATGCCGGGCTACATCAAACATTAAACCCCTCCATCCAAAACGGGGATAATCCAAAACCTCTACAGCAGGAGCTTCCCATTTTATACCAGATACGAATGCTTTTGATTCGATCTCTTTCGGGAACAGCTGTACCAGCGTTTGTACGCCATAAAATATACCCGCAGGCTCATTTGCTGTTATGGTTATGTTGTTGGGAGTAATATTAAGCTGGTAGCCTTCTTTGCCCAGGTTGCTTTTTGCAACGTTATTAAGCACCAGCCGGATTGTGGGTGAAGCATGGGATTGAACTACGCTTAGTTTACTCCCCGTAGGTACAGTAAACCTTTCTTTCAGAAAACTGATTGTAGTTTCAAGCTCTTTGTTGAGTGGCGCCGCTACAATTATACTCTCCGGAAGCAAAAACACACCATTTGTTTTCTGTATTGAAACCGGCTCTGGAATGATGGCGATACCGGTAGTTACCTGGGATACGGCGGTGGAGCAAATAAAAATGAGCCAAAGTAATATCGACGGAGTTTTCATTCTCGAAAATAGGTAAAAAATGGAAGCGGTAAGATATATCAATCCTGTATTCGCCAGGGTGGGTTCAGCCTGTTTTCTCCGGCATAGTACAACACGAGTTGATTGCCATCAGGGTCTTTCAATCTTGCTTCTCTCCACAGCCAGGTTTTATCGTTTGGCAATTCATCAAACTCAATGCCTTTGCTTTTAAGTAGATCGACGTGTTCATCGAGGTTTTGACATTCGAAATAGACATGTATTCCCTCACCCGTGGGAAGTTGCTCTACCTGGTGAATTGAAAAACTGGCGTTGCCGTCCGGGCATTGAAATCTTGCATAGCGGGGAAGCGCGTTTACGATAAGTTTTAGCCCCAACTCCTGATAAAACGGAATTGCTTTTCCCAGGTCTAACGACGGAACAGTGATCTGGTTAAGGTTCATTCAGTTATTTCTTAGCTGGATTGGTAAAAAGAACAATGCCAAACAGTACGGCGAAGATAAAATAGATAACCGCCAGTATCCATAGGTATTGTGAAAGGGAATTATTCATTGCAGCCTTTACAAGTGCAATGCCAGCTATCATAAAGTGAGCAAAGTTTCCCATGGCCAGCGGTCGTGCATAGATGCCACCGATCAAAACGGTCTTTGCCATCCAATTCATGATAGCAAATCCAAAATATAAGGCGCCTGTAATTTGTGCAAAAAGCGTAAGTGTTACAGTCGGAGAAATTCCTATCCTGTTCAACATCTCTGTTGGAAAAAAAGATGCGGTTACTCCTAAAAGGCCTGTGACGATAGCGCTTGCGATCATTAAAAATTTACTATTCATTATTTATTATTCATTATTTGTTATTCCGATCATGGGCAGGACCTCGAAAAAAGAAACGTTGTTTGCAAAGATTATGGCTCATATAAAGTTAATCAACAATTGTTTTCGCAAGATACCAGGTAACATACAAAATTGATACCTTTAAAAATGGAGGTAGTATTACATTGCGATCTATTTTTTTAATTATCGGCATTGGATTATTGCTGCAATCGAAGCAGCTATTTGCTCAAAATGTTGCGGGCGCCCGGCCCAACATCATATACATGATGAGCGATGATCATGCTTACCAGGCTATCAGCGCCTATGGTAAAGGTTTAAATCACACGCCTAACATCGATAAACTGGCAGACCAGGGC
>JBAVMD010000579.1:0-4534 GCA_049689695.1 Chitinophagaceae bacterium
CATAGACGCTATAATGATCTTACGCCCGAGATACAGGAGCGGCTCGACTTTGAGTTGTTCACCATAAAGACCATGGGCTTTGCAGGCTACTTCCTTATTGTGAGCGATTTCATTCGCGCCGGTCGCGAGTTGGGCGTGTTTGTTGGCCCGGGCCGCGGCTCAGCCGCTGGAAGCGTGGTTGCGTATTGCATCGGCATTACCAATATTGATCCGATAAAATACAATCTCCTGTTTGAAAGGTTCCTGAACCCGGACAGGAAGTCGATGCCGGATATCGACACAGATTTTGATGACGAGGGCAGGCAGAAAGTGATCGACTACGTGGTTGCTAAATACGGCAAGAACCAGGTGGCGCAGATCGTTACTTATGGTACGATGGCCGCCAAGATGAGCATTAAGGATGTTGCTCGAACACTGGACCTTCCGCTCTCCGAATCGAATGCGCTGGCCAAGCTGGTGCCTGACCGTCCGGGTATTGAATTGCGAAGAGTATTGCACGCTCCCATCTCCCCAAGGGATGGAGAAAAATCATTGATGGAAAAAGAAGGTCTTGGCTCCGATGATCTCGAGAGCGTAAAAAGACTGCGTGAAGTGTATAACCGGTCAGACCTTCAAAGTCAGGTGCTTCACGAAGCTGAACGTTTGGAAGGCTCTGTGCGCAACACAGGCATCCATGCTGCGGGCATCATCATTGCGCCCACTGATCTTACTGAATTGATCCCGGTTTGCACAGCGAAAGATTCTCCGTTATGGGTTACACAAATTGAAGGCAGCATCATTGAGGATGCAGGCGTTATCAAGATGGACTTCCTTGGATTGAAAACGCTCACCATCATCAAGACCGCACTCGATCTCATCAAAGGAAATCACGGTGTTGAAATAGATATCGATACCATTCCATTGACCGATAAAAAAACTTTCGAGCTGTATCAGCGTGCAGAAACAATTGCCACGTTCCAGTTTGAAAGCGGCGGCATGCAAAAGTATTTGCGTGATCTTAAGCCAGATAAGTTCGAAGACCTTATCGCCATGAACGCCCTCTACCGGCCGGGGCCCATGAGCTACATCCCTAACTATGTTGATCGCAAGCACGGCCGCGAAGCAATTACTTATGACGTTCCTGCAATGGAAGAATACCTGCAGGAAACTTATGGGATTACTGTTTACCAGGAACAGGTGATGCTGCTGGCGCAGAAGCTTGCCGGCTTCAGCAAGGGTGATGCAGACGTTCTGCGCAAGGCAATGGGTAAAAAGCAGAAGTCTGTGCTTGATAAAATGAAGGCGCAGTTCATCAGCGGCGCTGCGAAGAACGGCCACCCTGCAGACGTGCTGGAAAAGATCTGGACAGACTGGGAATCGTTTGCGCAATATGCGTTCAATAAATCGCACTCCACCTGCTATGCGTATGTTGCTTACCAAACAGCTTATTTAAAAGCGCATTATCCCGCTGAATATATGGCTGCTGTGCTGAACCATGCAGGCAGCATTGAGAAGATCACTTTTTACATGGATGAGTGCAAGCGCATGGGCTTAAAAGTGCTTGGCCCTGACATTAATGAATCGAAAAAAGGCTTTGCTGTTAACCAGAAAAATGAGATACGTGTTGGTCTTGGCGGGTTAAAAGGCGTGGGTGAAAATGCTGTGGAAAGCATCATTGCAGAAAGGCAGAAGAACGGACAATTCATCAATATATTCGAATTCAGCAAACGCATCACGCAACGCAACGTAAATAAAAAAACATTGGAGAGCCTTGCTTATGCAGGCGCTTTCGATTGCTTTAAAGAGTTGCACCGTGCACAGTATTTTAATCTTGCAGAAGGTGAAAGAGAAAATGGCATGGAACGCATCATCCGTTTCGGAAATGTTTATCATGCGCAAACGAGCAATACCACCAACACGCTTTTTGGCGACCTTCCCATGGTGTTGGATATTCAACCACCCAAGATCCATAACTGTGAACCATGGACGCTGACCGAATTACTGGATCATGAAAAGGAAGTAACAGGAATGTTCATCAGCGGCCACCCGCTTGACCATTTCAAGTTCGAGATACATCATTACGGCATTACGCAGCTTTCTGATTTTAATGAGATCAAAGAAGCGGTAACGCTGCAGGCAAATCCAAACAAAACCTTCCGGCTTGCAGGGTTGGTGACCGATGCGCAGCATCGTGTTTCAAAATTCGGCAAGCAGTTCGGATCTTTTGTGGTGGAAGATTACAGTGGTAAGAGCGAATTTTTGCTATTTGGGGAAGATTATACGCGTTACACCAATTACCTGGAGAAAGGAAAGAACCTTTTCATCTGCGGCGCATTCCGTAAAAGACTTTATAAAGAAGAGTTCGAGTTCAAAGTGGAGAAGATCATGATGCTGGAAACCATCAAGCAGGTGCTTACCAAACAGGTGATCGTTGACGTAGAGGCCCGTTTCGTGGATAAGCAACTCATTCATTTTGTAGAAGAAAACGTTAAAAGATTCCCGGGCAAGGCAGGGCTGAAGTTCTGTATTGCCGAGCCTAAGAACCAGTGGAAGATCAGCATGTATACGATGGAGACCGGCTTTGAGATGAATGACGAAATGGCTGTTTTCCTTCGTGATAAGCCGGAATTAGAGGTTCATGTCGTCACGAATTGACCCTTGTCAGTGTCACGACATCAGATATTTGCGGATTGGGCTTAATTTTGTGAGTAGAGAGTAGTGAATGTGAAGTGGGCGAAAGTAAATATTGATTCACTAACAAGTCACAAGTCACAACTCACAATAAAACTCTTATACATTCAAACTCAATATTATGGCACGAGAATTCACAGACTCAAATTTTCAGACAGAAGTGATGACTTCCGATAAATTAACCGTTATAGATTTCTGGGCAGAATGGTGCGGCCCATGCCGTGCTATCGGTCCCGTTATTGAGGAATTATCAAAGGAGTATGATGGTAAGGTGAATGTAGGCAAGGTAAATGTGGATCATAACCCCCAATTATCAATCAATTACGGTATCACTTCCATACCTGCTATCCTTTTTATAAAGGGCGGCAAAGTGGTGGACAAGCTGGTAGGCGCACAGCCGAAATCTAATTTTGTAAAAAAGATAGAGCAGCATATTTAAGAGATTAGCTGATGAAATGATGAGCTGATGAGCCGGTCGGGAACGATCGGCTTTTTTTATGCAATCAATGGGTCATTAAGTCATTAGGTCATTGCTATTACTTTAATGACCTAATGACCTTATGACCAATGACCCATTGACCAAATGACCTAACAACCCAACCCTTTTCCTCATTATACAGTAAGTAAGGTTCGGCAACCAATTCTATACAGCATGAAACGTCACCCCCTTTACCTGACCACATTACTATTGGCTATTCTGGCATTTGCCGGCAATTGCCGCAAGTCAGAATTCTCCCTGGAATCCCAATCGCAAACTGTAAGCTTTACCATTTCCGGCCGTGTGCTCGACAAGAACAATGTTCCTGTAAGCCAGGCAGAAGTGAAAGCCGGCGGAGCCGTTACTACTACTGATGCGAACGGTAATTTCACGCTCGACAACGTTCGCTCTAAAAAAAATGCTGCTTATGTACAGGTGTTAAAGGCCGGCTATTTCCCCGGTTCCCGCACATTTGTAGCACATGCGCAGGCGATAAATTATGTGAGCATCAGGCTTATTGATAAAGAAGTCACCGGCAGCTTTGCTGCAACAGGCGGAGGTTCGGTGAATCTGTCTTCAGGCGGCTCCGTTAATTTTCAGCCCAACAGCATAGCAGACGCCGCCTCAGGCGCGGTCTACACCGGAACGGTATTCGTATCGGCTTTTTTTATCGATCCTTCCCTGCAGGATTTTACCTCTATTATGCCAGGTGATCTGCGCGGGACCAATGCTTCCGGCCAGGAGCGCGGGCTGGAATCATTTGGAATGATGGCCGTTGAATTGAATGGGCCGGGCGGTCAGAAGTTACAGCTTGCATCGAGCAAGAAAGCCACTATCAAATTCCCTATTCCTGCTGCTTTGCTGTCTGATGCACCAGCTACCATTCCACTCTGGTATTTTGATGAAGCAACCGGCATGTGGAAAGAAGAAGGAAGCGCTACCAAACAAGGCAGCGAGTATATCGGCGAAGTAGGCCATTTCTCTTTCTGGAACTGCGATGCACCTTTTCAACTGGTAAATTTTGAGGCCATTGTAAAAGATCAGAATGGGAATGCTGTTGCCAATGCCGAAGTAAGGATTAAAAAGGTCAGCGATGGATCGATCGGTTGCGGAAGAACAGATGGCGCGGGTAAAGTGAGCGGAAAAATTCCAGCTAACGAAGCTTTGACAATAAAGGTTATTGATCGTTGCAATGCCACGCTTTATACACAAAACATCGGTCCGTTCGCCGCCAATGTAAACCTGGAGACCATTAATGTAAATGTTAGCCCAAATACAATACTTACGGTAACCGGTACCGCGGTCAACTGCAGCAATGCAGCGGTAACGAATGGGTTTGTTCATGTTGCACTCGATGGTATGAGCTTTCGCAGCGCCATTAACAAC
>JBAVMD010000580.1:0-2866 GCA_049689695.1 Chitinophagaceae bacterium
ACCAACTTGTGCCTTGTTTCTTGTTCCTTGTACCTTAATAGCTTCAGCTATTGTGGTATTCGCCCGTTCCTGGCCGCATCTTTATTAAAAGTGGTCACACTTCCATCGCCGTTTACATCGGTAGTAGCATACACCATGCGTGTTCCGCGGTTATTGAAACATTCAATGCTTCCATCGCTTACATTGGTAGATGCTAAACGCACCACCTGCTGGCCGGCATTGTTATACATTTTGATATCGCCATTGCGCTCCGTGGTCTCGCCCATCCATATAAGGGAGCTTCCCGCAGTGTTGTTAAGGCTTAGGTGGCCGGTGCCCGACGTCATAAGGCTGAGCATTACTGCATCCTTACCGTCTTTATTCTTAACGGCAATAGCGCCGCCGCCGCCTTTCACGTTGTACAATTGAATGGTAGGCTTGCCCTTGCCATCATATATATTTACGTTTCCGAAGCCTGAAGTATTTGAAACGATGTCTACAAGATAATTACCTGCCTTGTCATACGTGGTTATCGAGCCATTGCCGTTATAAGCCGAAAGACTTACGAGGACTTTACCACTGCCGTCTACTACTTCAAATGCTTTGGCAGTAATCTTCTCGGGCACCTGCTGATTGTTCCTGAAAGATGTAATCGACAAAACCAGTGCTGTGAGCACTATTCCGGACAAAATATACTGGTACATGCGTACTGACTTCTCAAGGGAAGCTACTCTGGTTTCAATGTTGGTCATGAGGGTTAATATTTAAGGGCGTTAAGGTAAGTTATCTATCTGTTACGTGCAAGTGCAGGTAATTATACTTCGTAAAACTACGAGGTGTAAGGGATTACATTTAGACTGCAATAAGTTTACTGATGAATTCACAAAAGCATGTTGCAAAACATTTCTACAGTTAGTAAATCGATTGCATCTTTACACTGCAAGCGATTTAAAATCCAGATCCAAGAAAAACCATACCAAAATCCAGGATCCTGAAAACCAGTTTTAATCCAATCCTTTGAAAGGTTAACCCCAGGTACCTAACGAAAACGTACCAAAGCATTTGCCCTCCCTTAGTCGGGAGGGTTTTTGTTTTGGGGGTAGAATAGGGAACGCGGATCATTAGGATTGGTTAGGGTTTTTTAAGATTAGCCTTTGCAAATATCTAATCCATACAAAATTGTAACGAACAGATCCTAATTGATCATAACCGATCCTAATTATCCGCGTTCCCTCACTCTTTCCACGTGTCGCAATTTTTCGCTTACTTCACAGTCCCCAATTTATTTACTATGTCATACACGCCCGGAGCCAACCGTTATCAATCCATGGAATATCGCCGTTGCGGACGCTCAGGCCTTATGCTGCCTGCAGTTTCGCTTGGCCTCTGGCACAACTTCGGGCATGTAGATGAATTGAAGAACATGCGAAAGATATTGCGCATGGCATTCGATTACGGCATCACGCATTTTGACCTCGCCAATAATTACGGACCGCCGCCCGGCTCTGCGGAAGAGAACTTCGGTTATATATTGAAGAAAGATTTCAAATCGCATCGCGATGAGCTGATCATTTCCTCCAAAGCGGGTTATCGCATGTGGGAAGGACCTTACGGCGAATGGGGCTCGAAAAAGTATTTAGTGTCCAGCCTCGATCAGAGCTTAAAGCGCATGGACCTTGACTACGTTGATATATTTTATCATCATCGCCCCGATCCCGATACTCCTTTAGAAGAAACGATGGGCACACTCGACCTCATCGTGCGGCAGGGCAAAGCATTGTATGCTGGCATTTCGAATTATCATCCTGAAGAAGCTGCAAAGGCCATCGCGATCTTAAAGCAACTGGGAACGCCCTGCCTTATTCATCAACCTAAATATTCCATGTTCGAAAGATGGGTGGAAAATGGCCTGCTCGATCTGCTGGAAAGGGAAGGAGTTGGCTGTATTCCATTTTCACCATTGGCGCAGGGACTGTTGACCAATAAATACCTGAAAGGCATTCCAAAAGATTCGCGTGCAGCAAAATCACATGGATTTTTACAGGAGAAAGACATCACAGATGAAAAGCTCGATAAAATAAAACGTTTGAACCAACTGGCCCAGGAGCGTGGACAAACACTCGCGCAAATGGCGCTTTCGTGGATATTGAAAGATAAGCGCATCACATCGGTATTGATAGGCGTAAGCAGCCCCGGTCAATTGGAAGATTCTTTAAATTGTTTGAACAATACGGAGTTTGGTACAGAGGAGTTGCAGAAGGTTGAAGAGATTTTGAGAGACTGATAGCATCATACTCCAAAATAAGAGCCTTGCACCGGGCTCTCGATCATAAAATTATACCGCTGATCGTTCGTCTGGCTGCCGATGCCTTTTAAATGCTCGCGCCGTTCTTTATAGAAAGAAAAAAGTTCAGTGTTGTCTTTCGGCTCATGAGCAAGTGTTGCAATTTCTTCGGCTATCTCATCTGCTGAGCGATTGTCCGGCGTTGTTTTTTCAATCTTACCTGCTTCTGCATCTATTGCTTTTATTCCTTCGCCATTCCAGGGAAAATAATAACTCTGCGTCATGAAACCAATAATATCGGGAGTTATATAGGAACTTTGCAACCATCCGTGGTTCAGTGCAAAAATGATCTGCCCATTTCTTATTACGTTCAATTCAAATTCATTCAGTGATTCGCTGTCGCCGGCCACGATGAGGCAATGATAATTTTCTTCTTCTGCATCGAATTTATCGACGGGCAGGTTGAATATTTTTCCAATAGCTTTTCCTATGATCTCGGAATTTCTATCGCTCAGGTATTTAACGGACCCAAATGAAAAAGGTAAATATGCGGCGAAAGCTTTCAGTGTATAGATCAGCTCTTTTATTCCTTCATTCGATCCC
>JBAVMD010000581.1:0-3770 GCA_049689695.1 Chitinophagaceae bacterium
GAAATCAATATACAGGATAAGAAATATCCCTAATAACGATAACAGCATAAGGCTGTACAATCGTGTTTGCGATTCCTGCCGTTCTTTATATTCTCCCAATACTTCCGGGTGAAAGCCGGCGTTGAAAGAAACCGTTTTTAATCTCGCCTCGATATCTCTTGCTACTGAACCCAGGTCGCGGCCTTTTGTGTTACAGGTTACATCGATCTTTCTCGAAGAAAATTCACGGGTGATCTCATTGGGCGTTGGCTCTACGTGAACATCCGCCACATCTTTCAGCGGCACCCGTCCGCCAGATGGAATATCTATGAGCAGGTCAGGTATGCTTTCAATATTGGTATGCTGTTCCTTTGTTCCCCATACAACTACGTCGAATACTTTTTGCTCCTGGTAAATTTCTCCGGCTTTCAACCCGTTTACCAGAACGTTTATAGCATTACGCACATCGGCTGACGAAAGCCCGAATTGCGCTGCCTTGTCAGGAAGAAAACGTACGGCTAACTGCGGCACCAAAGTCTGCTGCTGTACTTTCAGGTCGGTTACGCCTTCAACGCCGCCTATTTTCTCTGCAACTTCTTTTGCCTTATCCTGCAGCATCGCCAGGTCTGAGCCATATATCCTTACCACAATGCTGGCGCTCGTTCCTGTCAGCACTTCCTTAACGCGTTCTCTTAAATAGGTCAATACATCGCGATACAAACCAGGATAACCGTCCACTACTTCCTGTATTTTATTTACGGTGGCGTCATAATCAACTCCGGGCTTTACACTTATCCAGTTCTCTGTAAAATTTGCGCCTACTACTTCATCTGCTACTTCTGCTCTGCCTATGTGCGCGCCAAAGTTTCGCACGCCCTCTATAGAGCGCAATTCTTTACTGGCGCTCACGGTTATACGCCGCATGGCATCCAGTGAAGTGCCCGGCTTTTCAACCCAATGCATGAGGAAGTCATATTCCTTGAAATGCGGCAGAAATTCTTCTCCCAGCAATGGAGTAAGCCCAACAGCAATTACCAGCGTAACACCTAATATCCAGAACGTTCGTTTTGGCTTTGCAACAATTCTGTGCAGGACAGTTTCATAACGTGGCTTCAGCCATCTTACAGGTTTCGGATCGCGGTGAGGTTTGATGTCTTCTTTCTTTGCGTACTTCTTTTTTAACAATACCAGCGAAAGTGCCGGAGTTAATGTAAGCGCTACAAACAACGAAGCAAGTATCGCAAGCATATATGATAAGGCCAATGGCTGAAAGAATGAACCTGACAACCCGGGCAGAAAAAATACAGGAAGCAATACCAGCGCTACAATCAGGCTTCCGTAAACAACAGCGCTGCGTACTTCCATAGACGCCCGGTAAACAACTTGTATGGCAGGAAGCGGTTTTTCTTTTAAACGGTTCTCTTTCAGGCGGCGCACGATATTCTCTACATCTATGATGGCATCGTCTACCACTTCACCCAATGCAATCAACAGGCCTGCAAGCACCATCGTGTCAATGGTTCCGCCGCGGTAATGCAGCACTATCATCGCAATCAGCAATGATAACGGGATTGCCAGAACGCTTATCAATGCTGTGCGCCAGTCGTTCAGAAAAAAGAACAGCACTATCATAACCAATGCACAACCAATCAGCAATGCTGTGTTCAGGTTGTGCAACGACATTTCTATAAAAGTGGCCGGACGAAATATAGTGGAATCAAATTCCATGTCTTTAAGCCCGGGTCTCATTTCTTCCAATACCTTTTCTACCTGCCGCGTTACTTCCAATGTATTAGCCTGCGGCTGTTTTTCCACTATCAGCAACAGGCCGGGTCCATCGTTAATAATAGCATCGCCGATGGGCGCGCGAAATCCTTCGCTTACTTCGGCAACTTCGCTCAGGCGAACAGCTAAACCGTTCTTTGTGGTAACAGTAACTTTCGCAAGATCTTCTGCCTGGTAGATGTATGGCAAATGTGATATTGCCATCCGTTGGTTAGGCATGTCTACAAAGCCGCCGCCAAACTGCTTCGTTGCATTTTGTACGGTGGTAATAACAGTATTCAACTGCAGGTTGTTGGCGTACAGCCTTTCCGGATCAACACGTACCTGCAGTTGCCTGTCCCGCTGTCCCCATATTGCAACATTGGCTACGCCGGGTATGGACATTAATCTTGGCCGTAATGACCAGCGCACTTCTGTGGTCATTTGCATTTGCGACAGCTTTTTTGAGCTTACCCCGATCTTTAAAATGCGGCTGGTAGAAGAAAGAGGCGTGAGCATTACCGGCGTTCTTGCAACAGCAGGAAGCTGCGGTGCAACGCGGGCAAGCCGCTCCTGCACCAACTGTCTTGCTTCAATTACACTTGTTCCCTTGTCAAAATCAACAACAACAGATGCAAGGCCTAATACGGATTTGGAGCGGAGCCGCTTTGAGAGGGGTGTTCCGTTCAATGCATTCTCGATAGGTACTGCAATCAAGGCTTCCACTTCGGCAGTGGAAAGGCCTGGAGCTTCAACCTGTATCTCTACATAAGGCGGCGCAAATTCAGGGAATACATCATAAGAAGCATTCTTGATAATTCTTGTTCCTACAACCAGCAATAGGGCCATCAGCACAATAACAACCACCCTTAACCGCAATGATGTTGCTACTAACCATTTCATTATTTACCTCCTCCAAATTCAGTTCCGAATAATTCCGCTGCGCCAACGGTTACCACTTTTGTTCCTGTTGCAGGCCCTCGATTCAATACCGCGGTTTCGCCCGTTACAGTTTTCAATTCTACCCTCTGCCGTACAAATACATTTGGAGAAGGATTCGTATATACCCAGGTGCCGCCATGAATGTCGTAAACGATGGCCGAGTAAGGAACAACAATGCCGGAGACCGATCCTGAAAAAGGAAGCGTAACGCTTACTTTCTGACCCGGGCGAAAATTTCCCTTGCTGTTATCCATCTCATAATAAAGATCAATGGAAGTAGCCAGCGCATTAGATGTTTGCGGGCCTGTTACGCTTCTTGCCATTACAGCATTATCATGTCCTTCAGATAAACCCTTTACAGTGGCATTGCCGCCTTTTTGTATGCGGCCTTCATCACCGGCATACAGCGGCACTTTTACCCAGACAGGATTGAGTGATACAATATCCAGTATGGGCGCGCCTGCGGATAGTACCTGTTGCGGGCTGCTGAATACATTTATTACAGTGCCGCTTATAGGCGCTTCCATGTTAAGAGTTGAAAGCCTTGATGTTGCCGCGCTGGGATTTCCTCTCAGCAATTCAACCCTTCCTTTCGCAACTCTCAACTGTGCAGTTACGCCTGCCAGTTCAGCTTCCGCTTCCTGTTTGGCGCGCAGGCTTCCTGATTTTTCCTCGTACATTCTTGTTGTGCGCTTAACTTTTTCCAGCACGGTATTGTATTGCACTTCTCTTTGTGCAACTTCTTCCTGTGCGCTTATCAGGTCTTTCTCGGAAGGCAATATGAGCAGGCGATAAATAGATTGTCCCTTGCTGACCTGCTGCCCTGCAGAAATGCTTTTGCCGGAAGGCAATAAGGTTCCTGCTACAGGCGCAGTTACTGTTATTGTTTTACCAGGCACTGCAACTATTTCTCCGCTGAACATGCGGGAATTGGTCACTGATGTGGAAACCACTTCTGCAGTTTGAATTCCCAGGCGTTCAACCGCTTTATCTGTAAGCGTGATCTGGTTTAGCTCGCTTTCTTTCACAGGATTGCTTTGCTTAGACGGGCTTTCTTTTTTCACTTCTTTCTTGCCGCCATTACA
>JBAVMD010000582.1:0-6465 GCA_049689695.1 Chitinophagaceae bacterium
CTATAAAAAGGAATTTCCCCGGGAAATAGCCTGCAATGCCAAAGGTCCCCAGCAGGAAATAGCAAATGGCAATCCAGCCATAAAGCCTCACCAGCTTTTTGTTGATCAGCTTTTTCATCTTGCGGGAATAAATATCGGCAGAACCATTTACGTTACCTCTTTTATCGATGGAATTTGTTTTTAAGTGGACCAACTGCATGAAATCGCCTATTAATGTAAAACAATCTTCTTCGCAAATAACTGCCTGCCCGAATCACGCCTGTCATTCATCTTCGGTTACCTGCTGTTTATCGACACACCGTTCCATTTTTAATAATGAAGGAATAGTCTTGTACAAACTTTTATTAAATGAAGAAAGTAATTTTTCCCATCATCATTATTATGCATTCGCTGGGTGTATATGCGCAGATGGACCTTCCGCCTGTAGGTTTTAACCCAAGGGCAACAATTTCTGAGGAAGTGGGTATCACCAGTATTACCATCCGGTATTCGCGGCCGGGCGTAAAGGGCCGCGAAGAAAACATCTGGGGTGGAATAGTGGGCAATGGTTTTGGCACTTTCAGTTTTGTTACCAATAGCATGACCAGTCCCTGGCGTGCAGGCGCTAACGAAGCCACGGTCATCAGTTTTGAACACGATGTAAGGGTTGAAGGCAAAAGCTTAAAAGCCGGCAGCTATGCGCTTTTCATGGCAGTGGAAGCGGATAGCGTTGCGCTGATCTTTTCCAGCCAGACCAATGCCTGGGGCAGCTTTTATTACAGGCCGCAGAACGATGTATTGCGCGTAAAGGTCAAAAAAATTGTGCTCGACAGATCAGTGGAATGGTTGAAATACGAATTCACAGACCACAAAGAGAATGGCTGCGTGATAGCGCTGCAATGGGAAAAACTATCGGTGCCGTTTACAATTGAAGTGGATGTGGACAATATTGTGCTGGCGCGAATGAGGGAAGAATTTACCGGCGTGAAAGGTTTTGTTAGCGCAAACCGCCTGCAGGCTTCCATGTACTGGTTTAATAAGAACAGGAATATGGAGGAAGCATTGAGTTGGGCGCAAAGCGCGGTTACCGGCCGTCCGTTCGGGCAATCGGGGTTTGATGCTTATCAAAATCTTGCCGCCGGCTATGAGATAATGAATCGCCTGCAACAATCCGATTCGGTGATGAATGAGGGACTGACTATTGCAAATATCAACCAGCATATAGGTTATGGGAAAAGCCTGATCGCCAAAAAGCGTTTCGACAGGGCATTAGAGATCATGCTTGCCGCGCAGAAAAAATTCGGGGATGTATTTGCAGTGAACAACGGCCTTGCTTACGCGTACGCTGCAAAAGCCGATTTTACAAAAGCATTGGAGTTTGCGAACAAGGCATTGCATCAGGCCCCGCCACAGGCCAAAGTATTGTGGAATGGCAATATCGAAAAGCTTAAAGCCAAAAAAGATATTAACTGATCACACCCAACTAACTGCCATGCATGCTCCAATAAGTTCATTAAATAAAACGGTACGGCTCACAGGTTTCCTTTATTTTCTCGTGGCCATTGCAGGAATTTTCGGTTACATGTATGTGTACCCGAAGATCATGGTGGAGAATGATATCGCGGCTACCGGCAGAAATATGCTGGCGAATGAATCTCTCTACCGGTTTTATATAGCGATTGCTATTGTTTCCAACATGCTTTTTGTTACGGTAGTGCTGTTGCTTCAGCATTTGCTGCGGCCGGTGAACGAGGTGCTTGCGAAACTGATGGCAGTCTTCATCCTCATAACAATACCTGTTTCGTTTGTGGATGAAGCCAACAAGTTTGCGGTGCTGCAGATTTTCAAAGGCAATCTGGTCCTTTCAATACCGCAGGCGCAGGAGCTTGCAGCTTTGCTGCTGAAGCTGGGTGATAATATGGGTAAGTTGTGCAGCTTTCTCTGGGGTTTGTGGCTGATCCCTTTGGCCTGGCTTGTTTATCGCTCCGGCTTTCTTCCAAAATTCCTGGGTGTTCTGTTGCTGATAAACGGTCTCGGATTTATTATCAGTTCTATGACCTTTATTTTATTTCCGGCGCAAGTTGCTGCCGTAGACAAACTGATTTTTCCAACCTATTTCCTGGGAGAGCTTCCATTTATGTTGTGGATGATGATTGCAGGGGCGAAGAGAAACAAGGATTAGCGCTGCGCAAACAGATCACAGTATGTTTCCTTCTATTTAAATTTGGCAAGGCCCTTATGCTGCAGGAACAAATTTTTGCAAAAAGCGCTGGTATACATTTGCGGTATAAGCTTAAGTGTTTGCGGTATGCTGGTTTTCAGCGCAGCCAGGTCATTTACGCCCGCAGAAGTTCCGGACTGAGTATAGAACTGCCAAAAAAGGTACGACATCATAAGACAGTTCTTACAGTTTTCAGCAAAACACGTCACTTTCCTTTTGTGCTCTTTATCTTCCGGCCCGCGCATTTTTGCTTCCCGTTGCAGAAATATCAGGGAGCCTTGTTCAAAATTAGTGAGCGCGAAATTTACCAGGTTCGTGGATATCTGCGTAACGGTTAGTGGATATTTTCTCTTATCGTTCTCAAGTTCTGGCACCTCCACCTGGCGGCCAAACAAGATGCTTCTCATTAAAGCCTCTTCATAAGAGGGCATTTCATCATACGGTATGATGTCGCCTTCAAATGAATTAATAGAAATTACAAACTGATTAATGATCTTCATGCCTGGCACAGGGCGTGTTCCATTTTTGTATACCTCTTCTGCTATAAGATTATTAAAACTGCGAAAACATTGTTTTTTATCCATGGCGTCTGAGCCGATCCTGAATGAGAAAGATCGTCCATCGCCGCGTGAAAGCCATCCTATCAAACTAACCAGGTCAGTTTTTTTAATATTACCTCTAAGATCAATTTTCAGGTTCACTGACCAGCCTAAGGTTGATAGGTATATCGAAGGCCTTACGGTGATTGCAACACCCTCCAGTTTGTGATCTAATTCCACTTGCTGTTTATACCTGCCAACAAAGGGCATCTGCAAGCTCCAGAAATCCGGCTGTCCGTCTTTTGGTTTGATGCGGCCAAATTGTTTCCAGAAATGACTTTTATCGATGTCGAAATTCGGCAGGCAGCTAAAGATAAAAGCAGGTGTTTCAATCGGCTGATTGGCGAGGTACTTATTCCTGTAATCCTCCGCATTCTCAAGGAATGCGAAATTGGTTTGGCAATATCCTTTTGAATTCTCTTCCAATAGCAGAATAGCAGGATTGATATCGAAAAGATAGATTGTTACGTGTTTAAAAGAATACGCCACGGTAATGAATTACTTATTAACTAAATTATGTATCTTAATGTTTTGTCGCTGTGCGGCAACAGTTTTATTACTGAAAATGCGATTTTTGCCCGTAAGGGAAAAAATTGTTTATTGATACTGCCAATCGCAAGGTTGGCGGTTTTTTTTTAGCCCAATACAAGCAGTTTCATGTAAGCTTCGCTGATATTCGTTTTAGACCTGTATTCATCCTTATTGATTGTAAAAGATCTTCCCACGCTAAGAGGCTTGCCTTTAACAACGCGTTTCACAGTATCCCGAACGGAAACTTTAGCGGTGGCGCTTTTGCCTGCAATTTCCAGTACAGCCATAATATCTTTTTTGTTTTGAGCGATATTTGCCCCATTGAAATGTTTTTTAATGGCTTCTTTGTCAGCATCCGTTAAATCTTCTGCTTCGATCAGGAAAGCAGCAAGCAATATGTAGCTAAAAGGGGTTTCAAAATAATGTGAGCCATGATAAACAGATCCATCCTTACACATAAATTCCCATGCAAACCCTTCGTATGCGGGGTTCAGTTGCAGCGCTTTGTTTATCAGCTCGGCATCTTTTTCGCTCCCAGAGAAAGCCAGCTTTCTTTTTTCCTTTTCCTGCTTAGATTTCCACCAATGCCATCCAGCAGCCGTTATAATCCCCAGGATAGTTCCGGTGAGCGCCAGGAAAAAAAGTTTTCCTACGCTTATAGTATTACCCAGGTCAAAATCCCGTACCAATTTTCTGCCAATGGCATTTACAACAAAAACGCAGAAAACAGAAACGAGCACGCCTGCTATTAATTTTTCATTGGTCTCAAGATCTTTACTGCCCATAACCTTCAATAGTCTGAGCACAAGCAGGAAAAACAAACCCGGCACTATGAACTGTGCAAATGCCAGTGGGATGCCCACGACATTATCGGTACCAAAAAAACCTATTTTAAGGGATTTCTCTACAAGTACCTGCCCCTGTTGTTTTAAATTATTTTGCTGCCATTCGTAGGAGAGCGTAAGCACAATATTAAAATCTCCCACACTGCCGGGAGATGAAGCAACAATGGCAAGCTGACTTGTTTTTAATATTGAGTGATTCCGGACACTATCGGGATTAAGATGTGTATTCCTTTCTCCGTTGGAACTGATCAAACGTAAGAACCTGGGCGCATCCATTTCCAGTTGCAGATTGGAAAGCTGGAATGCCGAGTTATTGGATAATTGTAAAACAATGTATACGGTATCTCCGATCTCGATTCTGCTGCGGTCAAAAAAAATATTTACTGCGGGCTGTGGCGTTTTTATTTCATCGCTTTGCGCGGAAGCAAAATGCAACAGGAAAAACATAGCAGGAAAAAATACACAAGCAAATTGCCTGAAATGCTTCATAGCAGTGTTTTGGTTTAGAAAATTTAAGCAAATAATCAGATCAGGCCAAATAAACACTGGTCATGCAGCAAGGTTAATCGCTCTTAGAAAGTAAGTTTCATCATAGCGGATATGCTGTTTCAAATATCGCTTTTTTGGCTTTGTCTTAAGATGTAAGCCATTCATCCATTTTCAAAACGATTGCAGAATATGTTTCTTAGATTCAGATTCCTTAAAACTTCCTTCAATGAAAGCATTCCTTATATCCCTTGCATTGGTTGTGTCGATCATTGTAATAAGCGCCTTTGGTTCTGATGGGCCGCAGCCGGCAAATAAATGGGTACAGGATAGCCTTACGGCTGAGCGCCAGCGTTATTTTGATGAAATATTAAATTCCCTGAAAGGGCGTGAGAACACGCAGGCAGATTCAGTATTCCGGAACTTAAAAACCTTTACCGGCCCTGCCAGCGTAAAAGTGACCCATTTTCTCGGCATTATGAGATACTGGGGCGCATCCCTGGGCGTAAGTTGTACGCATTGTCATAATACTGCGGATTGGTCTTCAGATGAAAAGCAGGCGAAGCTGATAGCAAGGGATATGTTTGCCATGCGCCAGACCATCAATGGACAGATATTAAAAAACATAAAGGGCCTGCAGTCTGAAACGCCCAGGGTTAATTGCAGAACCTGCCATGGAGGAAAGCTTTTGCCGAAAGAATAATAATTTTACTCTATTGGCTGTTGCAGGTTGCTATGATTTACAAATTTGAAATATTAAAGCTTTTTGATCACCATAACCGTGGGCAGTTCATCGTGTGCAGGCAATCGAATTTTGAGGAGTTGGTGAACGTAAAAGAAGGGGCTTTATTAAAAGGAATTCCGGTTTACCATTATACAGAGATGTATCCAATCACAGACGAGCACGGGCAGCCTCGCCCAGATGTGTATGTTTTAAGACCTGTTTTGGAACGTTTTCCGGATGGGCATTTTGAAGAAGGCCAAATTGTTGACCTGCTTAATCCTTATTAAAACAATCTTTCAGTTGAACAGCTTATATCTTTTGAATGTCCTGCCTTTTCTCCTAAGCCATGCGTGGTAACAGGAAGGAATATCACATTCAGGGCCGGGCAGCAGGGAAGAAATAATGATCCTGTCAATCTGCGAAAGCAACCCAACTACAAGCGAAATTTTAAAAAGGTAAACTGGTTGTTTTCCCAGCAACAGCAAAGTAAATGTGATAAGCAACAGAATGCCCCACAACTTGGAGAGCCAATTGTGGGCACAGCCGCTTTTCTTGAATTTTACGAGGTTGATGAGGTCTGAAACAGGTTCCAGCACAGCAAGCAAAATGATAAACCAGGTATATTCCTTCAGCAGTTGCCCATTTAATATCCAGATACAAACACCCGCGGTCAGCCAAAATACAATGTCAACATTCGCGTCCCATTTCCGCAGACTGGTAGTGGCTACACCCAGGCGGCGGGCAATAATACCGTCGAAGATATCTGATATCATGCCGGCCCAAAGGCAGGCGACAAGGAACCAGCCGGTTTTATGTATGTAGAAAGTCCACGATAGCATTACCGGCGCTAATAAGAGCCGGAAGAGGATGAGCAGAAATGGAATTTGCTTTGGCATATTTGAGAAAATCACAATAGCAAACTACATTGTTATAATTGTAATTCCTGTTTTATGTATGCGCTTTGAGAATGATGCATTCTTTCCTCGAACGACCCACTGTCATCCCGAACCCCGCAGCAAGAACGCACCGTGCTAACAACCGGGGTGAGGGATCGAGAGCAACAGCGATTCAGCTCTCGAT
>JBAVMD010000583.1:0-5038 GCA_049689695.1 Chitinophagaceae bacterium
GTTCTACACTGAGTTATGCACAGGAAATGTGGATAACCTTAGAGGGCTAATAATAGGTTCTCGTGCGCAGATAGTTCCGAACGTAATCATCTACGCCTTCTTCCAGGGAGTAAAATTTATCAGTGTAACCTGCATTCTGCAGTTTGTTCATTTTAGCTTCTGTGAAGTATTGATATTTATCGCGGATGTCGAGCGGCATGTCTATGTATTCGATATTCTCTTTTTGATCAAGCCCGCCAAATGTAGCCCTCACAAGGTCGGCAAAGCTTCTGGCCTGTCCTGTTCCCAGGTTATAAATACCGGATGCAGGCTGATTTTCCATCAGCCAGTAGCATACTTTCAAGATATCCTTCACATAAATAAAATCGCGCAGCTGTTTTCCGTCTTCAAAATCCGGGCGGTGCGATTTGAAAAGCTTTACCTGTCCGTCTTTCATCACCTGGTTAAAAGAATGCCAGATCACGCTGGCCATTCGGGCCTTGTGATACTCATTAGGACCGTATACATTAAAGAATTTCAAGCCCGCCCAGAAAGGCGGATGATTTACCTGGTGCAACACCCATTTATCAAATTCATTCTTGGATATTCCGTAAGGATTCAATGGCTTTAAATGGTGGCTTAAGCTGTGGTCGTCATCATACCCAAATTCCCCCGCGCCATAGGTGGCGGCTGAAGATGCGTATACCATCGGGATGTTCTGTACCGTGCAGTAATTCCATATCTTCTGGGAATACTCAACATTCAGGCGCTGATGCACCCCGTAATCAAATTCCGTTGTGTCTGTTCTTGCACCGATGTGAAATATAAAATCTACAGCAGTCTTTTCCTTGAACAGCCATTCAAAAAAATCATCGCGTTCAACACGTACCAGGAATTGCTTTCCGTGAAGGTTCAGCTCTTTGTCTTCTCTTGAAAAATCATCAACCAGCACCAGGTTGGTAAATCCCTGCTGGTTCAGGTAGCCAACAAGGCAACTGCCTATGAAGCCGGCTGCGCCTGTAACTATGATCGTAGCGTTTTTATCCATGCAGGGAGGTTTGTAGTTTGTGATCTGCGATTCTTTTTCAAAGAAGGAACAACAGGGAACGCGGATTATTAGGATTATTAGGATTTACGCTGGTAATTTTCATGAACATCATAACACATCACTTAAAAATAAGCAAGGAAGATTTTACAATTATCAATTAAGATGCTTATTAACCTTAACAGCGCAAATCCTAATGATCCTGATAATCCGCGTTCCCTGTTGTTTCTCATAACATTACAAGCGCCTCTTCGGATTCATGACCCGCCAAAACACCGCCAATCGCATTATCGTATTTCGATTTCCATTCACCAATATGTCCCCAGCTATCTCCATCAACAATAACATCGCCATCTGTCACCACGCCAATTTGCTCATAAGGATGATCGCCCATTAATTTCCTGAACGCATCTGCCTGTGCTTCTTTCACGGTCACTATCACCCGGCTTTGTGCTTCCCCAAAAAGAAAAGCGTCTTTACGCACGGCATCACCTGTTTGAATATCATATCCCAGCTCACAATTGAAGCCGCTTTCTGTAAGCGCTATAAATGCGCCGCCTTCGCTGATGTCGTGAGCGGATGCGATCAGTTTATTTTTGATAAGTTCTGACAGCTTCTGTTGCAGAGCAAACTCGCGTTCAAGATCAAATTGCGGGGCAGGACTAAACTCAACACCATGCACTTTTTGCAGGTATTCAGATGAGTTGAGATCGTTGCTGCTTTCCCCCACCATAAATATCAGGTCACCCGCCTGCTTATAATCCAGCGTCATCTTATCGTTCACATCGTCCAGCAAACCCACCATACCAATGGTTGGCGTGGGATAAACCGGGCCATCGGGGTTCTGATTGTAAAAGCTCACGTTGCCACCGGTAACAGGTGTATCAAATTTGCGGCAAGCCTCGCCCATGCCTTTAATAGCCTGCGTAAACTGGTAATAAACTTCAGGATCATACGGATTGCCAAAGTTCAGGCAATTGGTTACGCCAAGCGGCTGTCCACCACTGCAAACAATGTTTCGCGCAGCTTCGGCCACCGCTATCATGGCGCCTTTGTAAGGATCGGCAAAAACGTAACGGCTGTTGCAATCCGTTGTTACCGCGAGCGCTTTTTTACTTGGCTTTGCCAGCACAATGGCTGCATCGCTTGGCTCGTTGGTAGATGAATTGGCGGTGCCAACCATACTGTCGTACTGCACATAGATCCATTTTTTAGAGGCGATGTTGGGAACGCGTATCAACTGGTCCGCAACATCCCGGAGATCTTCAGGCAATGCTATCGATTCAGGATCGAAAGACCTGGTCTTTTTAAAATAAGCAGGCTCGCGGTATTCACGATCGTATTGAGGAGCGCCGCCACCTAATACCAGTTCGTATGCGGGGATCTCAGCTTCCAGCTCGCCATGCATGTAAAACCGCAGCATGCCATCGCCCGTAACCTCTCCTATGTCTGCGCAGGGCAGGTCCCATTTTTCAAATACATCCAGCACCAGTTTTTCCTTTCCCTTTTCAACGACCATGAGCATACGCTCCTGGCTTTCGCTTAAAAGCAATTCCCATGCTTTCATATTTTTCTGGCGTGTAGGCACCTTGTCCAGGTCTATGCGCATGCCTACTTCACCTTTCGCGCTCATTTCGGCAGTGGAGCAGATAATGCCGGCAGCGCCCATGTCCTGCATACCTACTACTGCGCCGGTCTGGATCACTTCAAGACAGGCTTCCAGCAATTTCTTTTCCTGGAACGGATCGCCTACCTGCACTGCGGGCAGTTCTTCCGCGCTTTCTGCGGTAATGTCTGCCGAAGCAAAGGATGCCCCTCCTATTCCGTCTTTGCCCGTTGCGCTGCCCACAAAAAATACCGGGTTGCCAATGCCCTCCGCGGTTGCCGAAACCGTTTCACCCGCTTTTACAATGCCAACGCTCATGGCATTTACCAGCGGATTGGTATGATAACATTGCTCAAAATAAATTTCGCCGCCTACGGTAGGTACGCCAAAGCAATTGCCGTAATGGCCAATGCCATGCACCACGCCTGCCAGCAGCCTTTGTGTTTTTGATTCTGAGAGATTGCCGAAGCGAAGGGAATTCAACGCCGCGATGGGACGTGCGCCCATGGTAAATATATCGCGATGTATACCTCCTACCCCTGTAGCTGCGCCCTGGAAAGGCTCGATAGCGGATGGGTGGTTATGAGATTCTATTTTAAATACTACGCCGTATCCATCACCCAGGTCCATAAGACCTGCATTTTCTTCGCCGGCCTTTACCAGCATTCTGCCACCTTCGCGCGGAAGGGTCTTGAGCCATTTGATGGAATTTTTGTAGCTGCAATGTTCACTCCACATGCCGCTGAATGCGCAGAGCTCGTTGAAGTTGGGGGTTCGTCCTAATTTTTTTTTAATGAGCTCGAATTCTTCTTCTGTTAACCGGAGTTGCCGGGCTGTGTTAACTGTAACTTCCATGCGCTAAAGTACGAACGCGAGTGAAATCTTATTCATTATTTTTAGCTTTTAGCTACGAGCTTTGAGCTATGAGCTATGGATGCTCCGTCGGCTCGCAGCTCGCAGCTAAAAGCTCGCAGCTTACACCCAACTATGCTTATAACTTTCATTCACAACAACAAAGCCTTTCTGCCTGAAGTATCCGCTTATGTGGATTATTTTTCTGCAAGAGGCATTACCTGTGAAGTAATAAAATCCGCCGATCTGGAAAAAATAAAACCCGATGTGGCCTGGCATTTTATGGGTACCGATACCGGAAAAAAGAACGGGTGGCTTACCATACATGAATACACTTCCTCCTCCGTACCGCCAATGGCCGCGCTGAAGAATGCATTGAAAAGGATCAACAACGCTAAACCAGATTACCGCATCTTTTTAAATGAATATGTACGCTCCGCTTTTTCGTTCAGCGATGGAATTGCTTTTGGCTATCGTGATATGGGTGTATCGGCGGAATGGCTCACAAGGCCGGTATCAGAAAGTTCCAGACCCGACAGTTTCATTTATGTGGGCGAGTTACAGCATCGCGGCATACGCAAATTGCTCAATGCGTTTTCAGAAGGACAAATGAAAGGGTTTTCGCTGCTGATTATTTCGAAAGACTATGAAAACCTCAGCCGCGATTACCGGCGATTTTCAAACATTCGTTTTGAGGGACCTGTGCCGCATGCAGAGATCCGTACTTTCATTGCCGATGCTGCTTTTGCCATCAATTTTATGCCCGACCAGGAGCCGTACAACAGGCAGACCTCAACCAAATTGCTGGAATATGCAGCCTGCGGTGTGCCGGTGATCACATCGGATTATGCATGGATGCGCGCTTTCCAGGAAAAATATGGAGGAAAGTATTTTTATCTCAACGAAGATCTTTCAAACTTTAACTGGGATGCAGTGGATGATTTTAAATATGCATTCCCCGATCTTACTGACTGGACCTGGGAAAAACAAATAGAGCGTTCGGGTATTACGAATTTTCTGCGGGAACGTTTTACTGATATCAATTGGAAAGTTTCCTGAGTGTGCGGTCGTATTCCTCTATCACCCTGTCCACATTGAATTTTTTAATCACCAGCGCACGCCCGTTCTTGCCCATCCGGCTGCGCTCATCGGCCGAAAGGTTCATCATCTTTTCCATTTTATCGGCCAGGTCAAACGGATCGTTCGGCGTGCACACATACCCGTTTGAATTATTCAGCACTACTTCCTTGCAGCCACGGTTTAAAGAAGTTATGATGGGCAGTTCCATGCTGGCTGCTTCCATGAGCCCGCGGGGCACGCCTTCATTATAAAACGATGGGAATACGAGGCAGTCTGCGTTTTTAAGATAGGGCCGCACGTCTTTTGCAAAGCCATTAAAATGAATAAGCCCTTCCTTTTCCCAGGCATGCAATTGTTCTGCAGCTATAGAATCAGGATGATGCTTTTCAAAAAAACCAATGAGCTCAAAGCGGGCATCTATGTTCTTTTTCTGGAGAATGCGCGCTGCATCCGCATAAACCCCTATGCCCTTGCTC
>JBAVMD010000584.1:0-5468 GCA_049689695.1 Chitinophagaceae bacterium
ACTTAAGAAAGGCCTGCTTGCGTGTATAAGAAACGCCGGCTATGTCCCGGGCAATAATTTTTTCCCGGCTTATGTGAGGAAGCTGATCCTTCAGCCAGCGGTGTTTAGACGCTTCAATATGATCGTCAGCCTTGTTGGCAGCTATATGTTCCAGGAGTTCGCGGGCGTTGCCGGTTGACATGGCAAGCAGTTCATCTTCCGTCATGAAGGAGAGGTACTGCAGAAGAGGTAATTCTAATTCTTTTGCAATGCGTAAATGTTCCCTTACAAAATCAGGCAGGCGGTTGTCCAGCAGGAATTTTGCATAAAGAGAAAAGCAGGTAAAATGAAGGCCGGACTTTCGTTTATTCTCCACAGTCTGCACCAGGCAAAAATTATTTGTATGAAAATAAGGAATAAAAAAGCATCACTCGCGTGATGCTTCCGAAGCAGTCGTATTTCCATAAAAATTGCAGAGCTCGCTTATTTGCTTCTTTTTCCAGCCACGGGCTTATATTTAACTGACAGAAAAACTCCTGTACTGTTAAGCTTTACGTTTCCAAAACCAACGCCTTTGAGCGATTGCTTGAAGAATGGCTCGGCCTGCACGGAAAAATTCTTATTCAGTTGCCGCTCGTAGCCAATCGAAAGATTCAGTACAGAGAACCAGTCTTTACTTTGCGATCCCAGGGAGCGATAGCGGCTGACCGGGTTTCCGTTGTAGTAGTAGAAGAAATCATAATCCTCTTTGTTCATGAGGTAAGACGACAGGCCGGCAGATGCAAAAAGGTTAGCGCTTTTTTTCGGAATGATGTTATACCGCAGGTTAACAGGAATGTCCCACATATTGCAATCGGCAGTTACGGTTTCCAATTTTACATAATCAGTCCAGTATCCTTTTGGCGGATGATAATCTTCGCCGCGGCTTTTATAATTCTTTAGGGTATACAATGCACCGGCCTGCACAGAAAATCTTCTTGAAATATTATAACCTATCATCAGGCCCAGGTTTGTACCGGGTTTTTGTGTATGTGTGAACTTCACCGTACTTAAATCGGGACCATATACAAGGCCAAATTCCCAACGACTTGCCGAAACAGAGGGAGATTCTGAGGGTGTCTTTTTAACCGCAACAGTGGTCTTATCAGCATCTTTGCCAGCGGGTTTGTCAGCAATTTTTTGTTCATCGATAACAGGTTGGTCCAGGGCCGGTTTGTTGTCTTCTTTAGCATCTTTCGAAACGGAATTGTTTTGTGGCGCATCCGTTTTAGTTTCTGCAACTTTATTATCGGCTGTATGATCAGGGACTTTTTTATCTGCCGGTGGTGGGGTGGTTACCGAAGAATTATCTTTTACGATGGATATTTTATTATCCGTGTTTCGTTTACTGTTATCAGTAATATTGTTTTTCTTGGCGTGATCAGTTTGTTTTACCACATTATTGCGAAGCCTGTTCTGTTGGTTACGATCCTGCTGTGTGCGTGCCGATTGCCTGACAACCGATGGATTGCCTGATGATGCAACAGTAGGCGTAATTGTATTTGCTTTAATAGCAGGATCGTTCTTGTGATCATTTGTTTTTACAGGCTGCGGATTGGTTGTTGCGGTACCGGGATCTGTGGTAATCTTTTGATTACCTGCTGATGGATTCGCTGCCTGGTTTGTTGCAATTGGTGCGGTTGAATTGCCCGATCCACCACCTGCTTTATCTGAAGCGGGATCATTGTCTCCACTTTTTTGTGCTGATGTTTTATCTGCGGCTTTATGATCTGCAGCTTTATTGTCAACAGCAACTTGCTTTTGTACGTCTTTACTATTGCTGCTCCAGATAGCAGAGAAAATAACTCCGCCGCCTACAAGCAGGAAGAAGAATAAAATGAAAAAATACCTGCGCTTTTTTTCTTTCTCTACAGGCAATTCCTTTTCCAGCCGCGCATGCAGCTTATTCCAGGAATGCAGTTGTTGATCGGGTTCAAAATGATCCGCTGCGTCCCTGCTCAGGTCGTCAAGATGATTATCGTCGTGCAGATTCTGCATACTGTTCAGGGTAAAGTTTTTTTAAGATGATCCTTCTCAGGTTTTCTCTTGCCTTGGAAAGATTTGATTTAGACGAGCCTACCGAAATGCCCAGCTGTTTTGAAATCTCTTCATGTGAAAATCCCTCTATTACAAACAAGTTGAACACAGTGCGGTAAGCCGGTGAAAGGTCTTTTATACAGGCAATGATCTCCTTGTGGGCCATCTTGTCAAGCCCGGTTTCTGTATTGTCTGGGATTTGCTCATGCTTGTCCTGGATAACATGTCCATTCAAAAATGCCGAAGTTTTTCTCAGGTGGTCAATGCAGGTGTTGACAAGTATTTTTCGGAACCATCCTTTTAAAGCTGCTGTTACCTGGTCGTGCCGGTTGTCTTCAAACTGGCCCATGTGCTTAAAAAGCTTAATGAACCCTTCATTCATCACTTCTTCAATGTCTTCAACACGGTTGATATAGCGGTAACAGATGCGCATAGCATACTCTTTCAACAGATTGTACATCTGTTGCTGGCTGTGGCGGTTGTTTGCACGGCAACCATCAATCAGCAGGTGTATATCCTCGATATTATCAGTCAAATGGAACGGACCTTAAAGTCGCATATTTTAAAATACAACAATTTATCATTTTAACCCTCATCCGGTGGTTTTATACGGGATATGGAGGAAAAGGGTTGCCTGTTTTGAATTGGGAAATTTGATTTTAGGTTTTATAGCGCAGATGGAAGAAGATTTTAGGATTTTGCAGATGGGATCAGCTTCGCTGATCTGCCGCTGACTATTGGTCATCATCATCTGCAAAATCCCAAAATCTTCCTTTATCTGCGCTATATATCCCGCAATTCCAACTTTTACATCCCAATCCTAAAAATTAGCCCCGATAATCTCAATATTTGCCTTAATGTACGTCTGCAAATGCAGAACGCTGCGCCCCGTTACCAGGCCTGTGATCTTTACATCCTGTAATTTCCCGCGGGTAGAAAAATTGGCGTTCACCTTACGGTTCAGCTGTGCATCAAGCTGGGGGCGGCTTTTGGCTATAAGCGAAGGCAGGTCGATAAAAGCCTTTTCTTTGAGCGAATTGATGATGCGGTTGCGAAACAGCTTTTCACCCACATTCAGTACAATATCTCTTGTTTCTATGCCGTAATTGATATCGGGAATGGAAATAGTCTGCTTTGCGAGGTCAAGCACCGGCGTTCCGTAAAGAATGAAAGTTCCTTTCTTGCTTCCGGCAAAGTCCACGCTTATTTTCAGTTGCCGCTTGTCTGTGGAGCTGATGTCGATCTTTTTGATCACAAAAGTCCTTCCTTCTATATCGAAAGCCTTATCCCGGATGGTATCGGTAATCAGCCTGGACAGAAAAGCGTAATCGTAATGCGTATTTGCATAAATGGAAATGCCATCCCTGGCTGCCGCGGTTTGCAGGTTTGGGAAGTTGCGAATGGTAGGAAGATTGGTGCTGTCAGAGGTAAGCTCGGCATAACCCGATACGCCTGCCGTCATTACCAATGTATCTTTCACCAGGTTCATTGGACTTACCCTTACGGCAGAAGGCCTTACCTGTAAAAATCCGTACTTGCTCAGCATGATCTTTCGGCTGCTTTTTTCCGATACCAGCCTGAGCATGTTGCTGAAGTCCAGCGCAGCAACAGAAGAATCGAATGTATGCGTGAAAGCTGAAATGGAAGCGCGGATGCTGTCCATCACTTCGCCGGTCATGTCGTTATTGAACAAAGTCACCTGGCATTTATCGATAGGGGTTAGTTGCGCAAGCCTTGTATTGCTCTTCACTTTATAAGCAGGTAAAAATGAAATAACTGAATTAAGGGAAATGCTCACTTTACGCATGGGTTCATCTCCAAACCCGCAACTGCCGGAAACCCAGGGCGAAACGGGTTTATCGAAAGCACAGAGGGCGCGGCTGCCCGCAATCTGGTAATTGCCTCCAAACCCGATGGCGGCCTGGTTGTTCACTACGGCAAAGGTGAGCCCGCTGCGTACAAACCGGTATTTATACCGGAAATCGCAGGACGATTGTGTATAATCAGGCCATTTGTCTGAAGTAAATTCTTTCGGGACCATCGTTTCTGCTTTTGTAAGCATAGAACGTGTTGCGATCTTAATGGGAATATCAATTTCCGAAAAAGGCAATGCAGGAAGCGAATCCTCCCGGACAGCTCCTGCAGCCGTCGCGGTTTTCTTTGACGCTCCGCATCCGGTGGCCATTAAGGCCAGCAAAAACAATACGCCTGCCGATGCAATAAAACCCATGCAATATTTCTTCATGACCGTAAAGTTAAAACCACCTTTGATTTTTGTTGCTGAACGTATACTTTTGCCATCTTATTTTGCAAAGTGAAAAGTGAAATGTGAAAAGTCAGGTGTTGAACTTAACTTAAGCCCTCAATGTACATACTTGAGCCCGGATTTTTCACAGTTGACATTTGACGTTTCACATTTGACTGTTAATTGCTGACCTACTAATTATTATTCATGACCAAAGAAAAGATCTTAGTCATAGGAGCATCAGGACAGATTGGCGTTGAGCTTACATTAGGATTGCGCAAGATATACGGCAATAACAATGTGGTGGCTTCTGACCTGCGCGAAGAAAACGATCTGTTGAAGGGAACAGGCCCTTACGTAAGCATCGATGTAATGAACAAGGAAATGCTTCACGTGCAGGTGATCCGGCAGAATATTACACAGATATACCTGCTTGCCGCCATTCTCTCCGCCACCGGTGAAAAAAATCCCAACCTCGCATGGCATCTCAACATGCAGGGGTTGCTTAACGTGCTTGATATTGCAAGAGAAGAAAAGCTGCACAAAATATACTGGCCCAGCAGCATTGCTGTGTTCGGGCCTACTTCACCAAAACAGAATTGCCCTCAACAAACAATCATAGAGCCTTCTACCGTTTATGGCATCAGCAAATACGCCGGTGAGTTCTGGTGCAATTATTATTTCCACCGGTATGGGGTAGACGTAAGAAGCATACGTTATCCTGGTCTTATCAGTTACAAATCCGCACCGGGCGGCGGCACTACTGATTATGCAGTGGAAATATTTCACGAAGCATTGGAAGAAAAAAAATATACTTGTTTTCTCAGGGAAGATACTTACCTGCCGATGATGTATATGCCCGATGCCATCAGGGGCACTATTGAATTGATGGAAGCGCCCGCAGATAAAATTTCCATCCGCACATCGTATAATTTATCTGCAATGAGTTTTTCGCCGCGGGAAATTTCCGATGCCATCCGCAAATTCATACCTGAATTTACTATCAGCTACAAACCAGACTACCGTCAAAAGATCGCAGACAGCTGGCCGCAAAGTATTGATGATGCGCAGGCGCGTGCAGACTGGAACTGGCAGCATGAATATGACCTGGATAAAATGACGGCAGACATGCTTACTAATTTGTCGGAGACAAATTAGTAAGCATGTC
>JBAVMD010000585.1:0-4770 GCA_049689695.1 Chitinophagaceae bacterium
CGTAATCCTGGTGTTTTTCCAGGTTAATAACACCGTCCCGGTCGAGGAAGAGCGTCCAGTTAGCGTTTATTTGATTGAGATTAAACATTAATGTGAAAATATGAAAATATGAAAATGTGAAAATCCAGGTTGATTTAGTTCGAGGCCCATATTGAGCAATTTTCAAATTTTCAAATTTTCAAATTCCCTCTGCGCTCTCTCATAATCCTCCGGTATACCGATATCTATAAAATATTCATCCTGCACTACGCCATACATACGCCGCTGGTTATAAAATTGTTCGAGATAATCTTTTTCGAAAGAAAATTTTTCAGGCAGATTCTCCTGCAGAAATTTTTCTGCATGCAAGGTATATACGCCACCATTGATGAATCCTTCCTCATAAAATTGCTTTTCCTTGAAATCATGGATGCTATAATCTTTGTTAAGCTCCACTATGCCGTAGCGGCTCATGTTGCGCATTGGCTTTAATGATAAAGTGCAATGGGCGCCACACATATCATGAAAGCCGGCAAGCTTATCGAGTTGTATTTTGAAAAGCGTATCTCCATTCACCACAAGCATTGTTTTTTCTATGGCTTGTTTACAAGCCAGGCGAATGGCGCCGCCTGTACCGAGCGGCTCCGGCTCAACAGATAAAATATAATGTAAAGAAGGGTATGCAGTGGAAAGATGCTGTTCGAAAGCTTCACTTTTATAACCCAATGCAAATATGAATTGATGAATGCCCTGCTGTTGTAAATGATCTATCACATAATCTATGAATGGCCGTCCTGCAACAGGCGCCATGCATTTAGGAAGATCGGGCACAGCATCGCGCAAGCGTGTTCCAAGACCTCCTGCAAGTATGATGACTGATTTGATCACAGAAATCGCAGATTAAAAATTGATTGATAGATTTCTCAGATTTGCTTGCTTCGCACAGCTAATCATCCTTCGAAATATCGCTCTTCCACAAGCTGACACACAATATGCCCGATGGTGATGTGCGATTCCTGGATGCGTGGTGTGTCCTTGGATGGCATGTTGAAGAGATAGTCGCTCAGGCCTGCCATCTTACCCCCGGTATCACCGGTAAAAGCAATGGTGATGACTCCTTTTTCGCGTGCTGCTTCAAATGCCTTCACAATGTTGCCTGAATTGCCTGATGTAGACAAACCCACAAGCACATCTCCTTTATTGGCTATGCCTTTTATAAGGCGTGCATAGATCTCGTCGTAACTGTAATCGTTCGCTACAGCAGTGAGATAAGAAGTGTTGCAATGCAAGGCCTCTGCTGGCAAAGCATTCCTGTCTGTATAAAACCTTCCGGAGAATTCCGCTGCCATGTGTTGTGCATCGGCAGCGCTGCCACCGTTGCCGCAAAAATATACACGATTGCCATTGCGAAAAGCATGCACCAATACATTTACTGCATCGTCTACACGTTGAAGCAATGCCTCATCCTGTAAAAGTTTTTCTTTTACCTCAATACTTGCAAGGATAATGCGTTTTATTTTTTCATCCATATTTTATAAATTATTATTAATTATTGATTATTTATTATTGGTTTAAAATATTCAGGCAGCCAAATAATCAATAATCAGTAATCAATAATTTAAATAGTCCACGTCATTAAACCATGATCCACAAACTGGTATTGCCTGCACTGTCCTTTGAATTTTTCCAGCGCATTCATCACCGTATATTTTGTATTGCCGGGACAATAGAAGATCATAAAACCTCCGCCGCCGGCGCCTGATATCTTTCCGCCGGTAGCGCCTGCCTTCTTTGCTGTATCGTACAATTCTTCCATCAGGCTGTTGGAAATTCCTTCAGCCATTTTGCGCTTTTGCTGAAACCCGAAATCAAGTATCTCGCCAATTTCGTGCAGCCTTCCTTTCAGCAATGCTTCTTTCATCAGCTGCGCCTGGTGCTTTAATTGATGCATGGCTTCAATAGAAGCTTCCTGCTTATTCATCACATTCTTGCTCTGCCGTTCAATGATCTGCGCCGATTCCCGGCTGGTGGCAGTATAGAACAATAATAAATTATTCTCCAGCTCAAAAAGATATTGCTGCCGTATGCGGAGCGGGTTAACGATCACCTTGTCTTCGCCAAAAAATTCCATAAAATTTACCCCGCCAAATGTGGCGGCGTACTGGTCCTGCCTGCCGCCTGACATCTTTAATTCCTGCCGCTCTACTTCGTATGCAAGGTGTGCAATATCATATTCCCCCAATGGTAGCCGCAGCATCTCTGCAAAAGCGCCAATGATAGCAACTACCAGCGTAGAAGAAGTGCCGAGACCTGATCCTGCAGGAGCATCCACGAAAGTTGAGAGCCTGAAGCCGCTTAAGGGAATACCATAATCTCTGTGAATGCGGTTGTACACGCCTTTTAGCAGGTCAAGCTTTCCATCGATTGGTAATTCGTTATTCCAATCATAGCGGTGTTCTTCGTGACGGTCGACTGCGTGCAGCACGATACCATTTTCTTCTATCGGTTCAATGTTGGCATACGCGTAAAGGGAGATGGTGGCGTTTAAAATAGCGCCGCCATAGAGGTCACAATACGGGCTTACATCTGTTCCTCCGCCTGCCAGCCCGATCCGTAAAGGAGCTTTACTTCTGTAGATCATAAACCACCAACTTCAATGATAGCATTCACTAAATTTTTCCAGCTATATTTCAATTTTTCGCTGCGAAGATGGGGAATAAAATAATCCTCTCCTAATTCATAGAACCGGGTAATGGCTTTTGCTATAGCCGCGGGGTCCGGCTCACAAACCAACCCGCTGCGGCCATCAGGCACCAGTTTAGGCAGCCCGCCAACATTAGTAACGATCATCGGCTTTTCAAAATGGTAGGCGAGGGGAGTTACACCACTCTGGGTGGCATTGCGGTAAGGCTGTACCACTGCGTCTACAGCACAGAGATAATATTTTACTTCGCTGTCGGTAATAAAATCTGTTCTCAGAATAAGATGATCCTGTAACTGCAGCTGCGCGATCTTATCGAGGTAAGGTTGCTTGTCTTCATAAAACTCACCGGCTACCATCAGCTTAATATGCTGCCGCTGAATCTCTTTATCGGCCATGGCATCCAGCAACAGGTCCAGGCCTTTGTAACGGCGGATAAAGCCAAAGAAGAGAATGATCTTTTCGCTGGCATCAAGCTTCAAATGCCTGCGCGCTTCTTCCTTTGATACAGGGTCACCAAAATTGTCATAAAGCGGATGCATTACCAGCTTGGCAGGTTTAGATTTTTCAAACTCACGAAGGTCGCTCATTACTTTTTCGCTCATCGTAATAAAAGCATCACAGGCTTTCAGGAAATAGCGGCTGAAAGGTTTATCGCCCGGTCGTTTTTCATGCGGGATCACATTGTCAGTTAACGCAACAATGCGGGTATGCTTATTCTTTTTTACGCGCCTTAAAATAGTACCCAGTGCAGGTCCCATAAAAGGAAGCCAGTATCGAACGAGTACCAGATCCGGGCGGTGCTTTTTCAGTTGATTACCTACCTTGATCCAGTTAAGTGGATTTACAGAATTTATTTTTGTATGAATAGTAATGCCTTCGGGAGGCGGCTCGCTGCTGTATTGTGTGGTGCCGGGAAAAAGAAAGGAGGGGTATTGAAGGGAAAAAGACCAAATGGTGCAACTATGGCCTTCTTCTATAAAAGCCCGCGCCAGCCTTTCATCGAATGATGCAAGTCCGCCGCGGAGCGGATGGGCAGGGCCGATAATTACAACTTTCATCAATGAGATTGAATTTTGGTCATTTGGTCACTGGGTCATTTGGTCATTAGTCATTGACCCAATGACCAAATGACTTAATGACTATTCAATTCCAAGCCGCTGCTCCACCAGGTAAGCATTTCTCCCTGGTGCATTGCGCACAATCAGCTCGGCCAGGAAGCCCGTTACAAACAATTGCATACCGATGATCATGGCTGCAAGCGCCATGTAAAACGGGGGTCTGTCTGTTATACTGAACTGGTAATTGATAAGCTTGGAAATGATGAGGTAAAGACTAATGCCAAAGCCCAGCAGAAACGATAGCGTGCCCCAGATGCCAAAAAAATGCATGGGCCGTTTACCATATTTGCTTACGAAAGTGATAGATGCCAGGTCGAGAAAACCGTTGATGAATCTTTCCAACCCGAATTTAGTGCGGCCGTATTTTCTTGCCCGGTGCTCCACTACTTTTTCACCGATCTTTTTAAAGCCTGCCCACTTCGCGATCACCGGTATGTAACGATGCATCTCTCCATACACCTCAATGCTTTTGATCACTTTGAGCCGGTATGATTTTAAACCGCAGTTAAAATCGTGCAGCTTTATTTTAGAGACCTTGGCAGTTACCCAGTTAAAGAGTTTAGAAGGAATGGTTTTCGAAATGGGATCGTGACGCACTTTTTTCCAGCCGCTCACCATATCATATCCATCTTTCACGATCATATTGTAGAGGCCGGGAATTTCATCGGGACTGTCCTGAAGGTCTGCATCCATGGTGATCACCACAGTTCCCTTCGCCATTTTAAAGCCTTCGTTCAGCGCAGCAGATTTACCGTAATTGCGCTGGAATTTGATGCCTTTGATGTTTGGATTATTGCTGCGAAGATTTTCCACTACTTCCCAGGAAGCATCTGTACTTCCATCGTCTACGAGTATCACTTCGTAGGATAGATTATTTTCTGCCACCACGCGTTCTATCCACGCACAGAGCTCAGGCAATGATTCTTCTTCGTCGAATAATGGAATAACAATGGAAACGTCCATTCCTGG
>JBAVMD010000586.1:0-3031 GCA_049689695.1 Chitinophagaceae bacterium
CCATGGGACCTCTGCCAGCTGGTTTAGAAAAAGTTGCAGGTAAGTGCGATACTCTTTGCTAAAAACATCATGATAATCAGGATCGAGATCCGGAGGCACTGTTAGTTTCCAGAGCTTGCGGTACCATACACCGGTGATTTGTGATGCGTGTATCTTTTGTCCGTCAACTATTAAATAAGCATCTGCCGCGTTGCTCTGCAGCGTATAGTTAAGACGGTAGCTAATGGCAAATTCGTCGGTATTCAGGCGAAACGATGCCATACCTTGCTGCTGCAGGGAACGTTGTACAATATCGATCGTATAAAAATCCTGCGAGTGAGTGATGCACAAGACCATATCAGTAAAAAGAAGCAATAGCCGGGTGGCTATTGCTTACAGAAAATTTTAAAAATTGAAATTTATTATTCAGCCTAAGCTGTTGCGTAATCCCAGGTTTCATCACCATCAGAAGGATACTTGAGTGTATGCTCCATGTCCAGCGTAGGCTTGGTGGGAGAATTCTGACATTCGTCTGTCTTTTGCACTTCGAGGAATTTTACGAAGAAAGGCTGTTTAATTTCTGTTTGATTCATAAAAAATAAAGTTTAGAATTAATAAATGTTAATGATAAGAGCTGGTAACTAAACATCTGTTTCGTCACTGTCTGAAGGATATTTATGTGTTTCATAAATGTCCAGCCAGGGCTTTGTAACGCCTTCCTGCATGTCTTCAGTTCTTTTTACCTGTTGAGACTCGAGGAATTGAACAAAGAATGGCTTTTTAACTTCAGTCTGATTCATAAAAAATAAAGTTTAGAATGAACAGTAAATATTAATGGTAAGAGCCAATCAGCTCGGGTCTCCTGCTTCGTCGTTATCAGAAGGATATTTATCTGTATGCAATACATCGATCCATGGCTTGGTTATTCCAAGCTGGACGGCTTCTGATGCTTTGGATTTTTCCAGGAATTTTGCAAAGAAAGGTTGCTTCAATTGATCGTTTGAGTTCATAAAACAAAATTTAAATGGTTAAAATTTTCGCTTTGATTAATGCAGCAATAATTATTCGGATTTATTCTGCGGCGTAGGTATCAGGTGGGTTATCATCACCATCCGAAGGATATTTATGCGTAACAGGTCCATCTCTGCCCGGAAGCGTGCTGGTGTTGTTCTGAGTGTGTGATTCATGCTGCGCAACCAGGAATTTTGAAAAAAATGGCTGCACAACCTGTGCGGTTTGTTTCATAAAACAAAATTTAAATGATTAAAAGTTGCGCTTTGATGAATGCGCAATAACTTAAAATGAAAGTTTATACGAATTTATTCTGTAGTGTAAAGGTCTTCTGGATTATCGTCACCATCAGAAGGGGCTTTATTTGTCATAGGTCCATCTATCCACGGACGAGTGACGGTATTATTCTGAGTGTTCGATTCATGTTGTGCAACCAGGAATTTTGTAAAGAACGGCTGCGCAACCTGTGAGTTTTGTTTCATAAAATAAAATTTAAGGTTAATGATGCAAGAGGATAAATTTAAGTAAAATCGATCTACGCGGAAAAAAGAGATTTCAACATTACGCTGTTGGAACAATTAAAATTTCGTTACTATTTGAAAACAAGTATTTACTGAAATTTTTCTGCGGATGCCCGCATTTTATTTTGCGGATGATACTAAGGTTTATGTAGATTCATTTTTATCATTAATGCTTCCCAATCATTTATAATTAGATATCCAGATGCGACAACAAGCGGAGAATTATCCGGTTAAAAAATAATTTTAATGGAGAATGTATGAGAAGGAATAATTGCATACATTTGTGTTGTCGGCGGCGGGTTATTTTTAACTCCCTAACGACAAAGACTCTAAAGGGCTACGACTGATAGCCCTTTTTTTATTTTAGGATACGGTAAATTTCTTTACTCAGCACTAGCGACTTAGGTAATTTGTAAAATTGTCCTTTATAAATTAATAAAATCTCTTTAAGTAGCTCATTGTTTCTTGAAGCACTTTTGAGTCCGTCTATTAATATATTTTTATCAACGTCTGAGGTAATATTGGCAACTATTCTTGGTGCCTGATCGGAACCTTCTTTAATTCGCTTAGCGATATTGCTGGAATTTTTGGTCGAGATATTTTTGAGGTCAGCTTTTAGGATAATTGTATCTCGTAATAAAAACACATCAAACTTTTTATCTGTACGCTTAAACATTCCTCCAGGCGCAAAAATTACATCATAATTCATTTTGGTTAGATAAATTGCGGTAAGCTTTTCATGCTCATATTCAATGATGTTGGATTCCGACAGCACCTTTCGATGCGTTCTTTTATCTCTGTGATGTTCAATCCAATTATAGTCAGTGAACAGTTTTTTTATCTGCTCTCTCTTGTAAGCAGCATTGGCTTTGCCAATACAAGATTCAATTATCTGCAAAAAGGTGGCTATATCCAGGGATGAATAAGCATGCCCTGAACTGAACCTTATTGCAGAATTTTTCACCGGATGAAGGTTATGCTGAAGCTTCTTTGTCATGCAAAACAGTTTTCTCGCGCGCAAAGAACGGATGGAAACGGTGGCGAATCAGCATAAATCGCTAGTCGGATAGAGAAGTAAATAAGTCGCATTTTCCACTCCCTTTTCTCCCGTTACTTCTTCCTTGCCCGCAAAACCCTGTTTTCCCTATTTTTGCCGATCTAATCCTCATCTATGCCTGAAGTAATAGTCGAACTAAGCCATGCCAATATCTACCAGGGACAGAATCTCATTCTCCAGGATGTGAACCTCACGGTGAACAAGGGCGACTTCGTTTACCTGGTGGGAAAGACCGGTACCGGTAAATCAAGCCTGCTGAAGACATTGTATGGCGACCTTCCGCTCACACAGGGAGAGGGCCGGGTGGCAGGTTTCAACCTCCGCGACATGGATTGGAAGAAAGTGCCCTATCTCCGCAGAACATTGGGCGTGGTGTTCCAGGATTTTCAACTGCTTACAGACCGCAATGTGAATGAAAACCTGAAGTTCGTGCTGCGTGCTACTGGTTGGACCGACGTTAAGC
>JBAVMD010000587.1:0-1600 GCA_049689695.1 Chitinophagaceae bacterium
TCAGAATACTGCGCCAGATCATAACTCTCCCTGGGTGATGCCGGGAAATTATACCGTAAAGCTTATTATCGATGGACTGGACCGGCCGAACACACTGGTTGTAAAAATGGACCCTCGGGTAAAAACATCAATGCAGGATTTACAATTGCAGCATGATCTTTCATTGCAGGCCTATGAAGCGCGTAAAGAGATAATCAAATTGCTGAATGATAATCCTGCATTGCGAAATACACCAGCAAATAGTCAGGATATCACTTTCGTACGGCTTACTGCAATTTTTGGCTCATTGCATGATGTTATGCAGGATAGCGATATGCCACCAACTACGCAAGCGAAAAATGCAATGAAAGAAGCGATTGCTAATTTTCAAAAATTAAAACAGTTGCAGACTAATAATAATCAATAATTAATAATCAATTCAATTCATAAATATTCTTTGCCACCCTGAACGTATTACAATGCGCTTCAACAATTTGTTTTACCTGCGGCGAATAGCCTCCGCCCATGGCAACAACGCATGGAATATTATGCTGCTTCAATTGTTTAAAAACAAATTCATCTCTTTGCCTGCATCCATCAATTGACACTTTCAGCTTACCGAATTTATCTGTGTCAAGAATATCCACGCCTGAAAGATAAAAAGCAAATGAAGGTTGAACAGATGCTATAAGCTTTGGCAAATGTTCTTTCAATAAACCCAGGTAAGTTTCATCATTCGTTCCATCAGCCAGTTCAACATCAAGGTCTGATTTTTCTTTATGAAAGGGATAATTGTTCTTTCCATGCATGCTGAACGTGAACACGCGTTCTTCCTTCTCAAATAATTTGGCAGTGCCATTTCCCTGGTGAACATCAAGATCTATGATGAGTATTTTATTCGCCAGGTTGTTATGAAGCAGGCAATTCGCAGCCACTGCAAAATCATTCAGCAGGCAAAAACCTTCTCCGCGGTCTGCAAATGCATGATGCGTTCCGCCTGCTACGTTGAGTGCAACACCGTAATCAAAAGCAAAGCGGCAACAATCAATGGTGCCCTGGGTAATGATCAATTCTCTTTGTGTAAGCTGTGGCGATTGCGGGAAGCCGATGTGGCGTTGCTCTTTGGCAGAAAGCGTTTGCTGCTTGAGCTTATCAAGATATTCCGCGGAATGCGTGAGCAGCACAATTTCATCAGCACAAATAGCTGGCCTGAACAGGTTTTCTTCCGCAATGGTTCCTTCGTACAATAATTGTTCAGGGATCAGCTCATACTTGATCATCGGAAAACGATGCCCTTCCGGCAATGGATGAGCATAAATAGGATCATAAGCAATCTTTAACTGATGTGTGCCTGCCATACATGGGAATGATCGTTTTGTCTGCAATTGCAAAAACAGTTTTCTGTGCATTTGGTTCAATAGTGGCTAAACCAGTGAAATGGCTGAATGCAGGCAGCACCGCATATTTTTTTGTAAAATAAAAACAGGGCAACCTGAGTGATTGCCGTCCGGCGCCTGAAATACAAATGCCGGGATGAATATGGCCGCTGAAAATATATTCATGTTCTTCTTTCTCGCAGGCTTCCAGGTCGTGCACAAAAGTAAAAGGCCCTTTCCTGAAG
>JBAVMD010000588.1:0-2147 GCA_049689695.1 Chitinophagaceae bacterium
TGTGGTTGATAAGATATTGATCCGCTACGGAGAAGTGCTGTTGATCTATGCCGAAGCGAAATATGAATTAACAGAAAGCATTAGCGATGCCGATCTAAACCTTAGCATTAATGCTTTAAGAACAAGAGCTGGGTTTGCTCCCAAGCTTACCAATGCCTTTGTTGCGGCCAACAATTTAAGCATGCGTGAAGAGATCAGGAGAGAAAGAACAGTGGAGCTTGCGCTGGAAGGTTTCAGGTACGATGATCTTATCAGGTGGAAAACAGCAGAGGTTGTTTTGCCGAAAGAATTGCTGGGTGCAAAGTTTATTGAGGCAGACTGGCCAGGTACAAACCCAAACAGCCTGAACCTGAATGCTGACAGAATATTGATTGTGGAACCTGCAAGTACAAGAAGGTTTTTAGTGAACCGTGATTACTTGTACCCTGTTCCTTTTAACGAGATCACGCTGAGTGGCGGAAGTGTAATTCAGAATCCCAACTGGCAATAACATTCAAACTTAAAAACATGCGATCAATTAACTATATCATATTTTTATTGGCTGCTGCATTCATCATTTCTTCCTGCGAAAAGAAAGATGTTCCCATGGGTTTGCCCGAATACGATCATCATTATTATGCAGCTTATCTTCCTGTAAATAACACGCTGGTAAGCGTGAACAGAACGCAGACCGCTTTGCTGAAATTTCCGGTTCAGTTCTATTCTTCTTTTACGAGGGATTACAACGCCACCATGTATTATGCTATAGTAACAACTGGCATAACTAATCCCGCGGTGCTGGGGCAGGATTTTAATATCGTCAACAAAGATGGTGCGGTAATACCACCGGTTGACGGCAAATATTCCATCGTTTTTCCGCAGGCTAAATATGCAAAGGATACTATTTATGTAAAGCTCCTGAACAGTACGGTAGCCGGCACGCGCAGGATGGAAGTGCAGATACAGGAAAATAAAACGCAGCAGTTTTATGTAGACATATTTTCTACAGCGTTCAGAAGACCGGTTGAGATAAAATAGTTATTTCACAAAAAGTCGTAAGAGGCTTCGCCTTTTTTAATCCCGGGTTCTTGTAACCGTAAAAGGCGAAGCCTCTGTTGCGCCTTCGCGTCTTCCTTTGCGTCTTTGCGTGAAACATCTTTAAATCTAAAGTATCTTCCTTGAAACTTTCTCTATTGCAATACGGTTGGCTTTTTATCCTGTTCCTATGTTCAATGCATATTCGGGCGCAATCTGTTGACGGTCCAAGAAACATCATCAGCCTCAATGAATCCTGGGAGTTTACCAAGGACAATTATGATCCCGCTGCTGGAACTGTTTCTCCAAACGTGAAATGGGAATCTGTTCAGTTGCCGCATACATGGAATGCAAATGATGTGATGGATGACGAGCCGGGATATTATCGCGGTGTTGGTTGGTACCGGAAAAAAATATCTATTCATTCTTCCGGTAAGAATAAACAATTGTACCTGCGCTTTGAAGGCGTTAACCAGGTCGCAACAGTATTTGTAAATGGAAAAAAAGCGGGAAGCCATACCGGAGGTTATACTGCATTTCAATTTCCCATCAGTTCTTTTTTGCGATATGATGGTAAGCAAAACAGCAATGAAATACTGGTAAAAGTTGACAACAGCTTTAACGAACAGATACCTCCTTTAACGGCAGACTTTACTTTTTTTGGTGGAGCCTATCGTGATGTATGGCTGATGACGGTATCGCCCGTTCATTTCAGCCTGAGCGATCACGGAAGCAATGGCATATACATTTCCACTCCGCAGGTAACCGCAGAAAAAGCAAGCGTTCATATACGCGGGAAACTGATCAACCCCGAAAGATCAGCCAGGCAGGTAAGCGTACGCACAATTTTATTGGACAAAGACGGTAAGCAATTGAAAGTTGTGCAAACTGCTGTTTTATTGAAACCGCTTGCAGAAACAAATTTTATACAGTCAATTACTTCAATTAATGATCCGCATCTCTGGAGCCCTGATGATCCTTACCTGTACAAGGTAAAAACTATAGTTAGTGAAAAAGCTTCGGGAAAATTGTTGGATGAAGTTGTTAATCCACTTGGTTTTCGCTGGTTCCGTTTTGATGCCGCAAAAGGTTTTTTTCTCAATGGCAAACCGCTCAAGTTGGTGGGTGTCAGC
>JBAVMD010000589.1:0-2807 GCA_049689695.1 Chitinophagaceae bacterium
AGTGAGCTCTTGCTGCGGGGTTCGGGATTGACAGTGAGTCGTTAAAGGAAAGCACGCACTCTGACCCTTGTAGTTCCCTTCCTTCTGCTCTTAATCCGATTAAATCGCCGCTTTTCCTTAATTTCGCCCCCGCTAATTTTCAATCCCGGCCTTATCCGGGATTTACCTAATCAAATACGCTTTATGGCAACTACATCAGACATCAGTCGCGGCATGATCCTGAAGCTCGATGGCAGCTTATACTCCGTAGTGGAGTTTGGCGAGAATAAGACCGCGCGTGCGGCCGCCAAAGTTTGGGCAAGGCTTAAAGGGGTAGATAACAAACGCACCATCGAAAAAACCTGGAACAGCGGTGAAAATATTTTCCCTGTTCGCGTGGAGCGCAAGACGTTTCAATTCCTTTATAAAGATGATTCAGGCTACAACTTCATGGACAATGAGACCTTTGAGCAGATAGCAGTTCAGGAAGAAATGGTAGATGCTCCCCAGTTCCTGAAAGACGGACAGGAGGTAGGTGTGCTGGTGAATACGGAAACAGAGGGGGTCATGGGGGTCGAGCTGCCAGACAAGATCGTTATGCAGGTTACCTACAGCGAGCCCGGAGTAAGGGGCGATACGGCTACCCGCACACTAAAACCCGCCACCATTGAGACAGGGGCCACCGTAATGGTGCCGCTGTTTGTAAATGAAGGAGAGCTGATACGCATTAATACCAAGACGGGCGAGTACGTTGAACGCGTGAAGGAGTAATCAATTTGGAATTGGTATATAGTTTTCCTTTATCTTAGCCCACCTGTTTTCCATAACTCCTGCAACAACGCAGGGCATGTAAAACCAAAACCAACATTATGGCTATGGATTTCAAGCAAATACAGGAGTTGATCCGCATGGTCAACAAATCTAACATCGGTGAGTTGACCATTGAGGAGAAAGGCTTTCATATTACTATCAAACAGAAAACAGAAGCTGCTCAACATTATATTACTGCTCCAACCATGCAGCAACCGGTAGCAATGGCGCCTGCCGCTGCCCAACCTGTTTCACAGCCATCTGCTTTGCAGTCTGCATCTCAACCTGTGAAGGCTGCCGACAGCACAGATAACCTCGTGACCATTAAAAGCCCGATGATCGGAACTTTCTATCGCAGCGCCTCACCAGGCAAGCCTTCTTTTGTGGAAGTAGGAAGCGAAGTAACACCCGGCAAAGTGGTTTGCATTATCGAAGCCATGAAGCTGTTCAACGAGATCGAGAGCGAAGTGAAAGGAAAGATCGTAAAAGTGCTGGCAGAAGATGCATCACCGGTTGAATACGATCAACCGCTATTTTTAGTGGACCCTTCTTAATTAGCTGATCAGCTAATTACATAATTAGCCAATTGGCATGAACACCAAACAAAATTGAATGTTCAAAAAGATTTTAATTGCCAACAGAGGTGAGATTGCGTTGCGGGTTATCCGCACTTGCCGCGAAATGGGTATTAAAACGGTTGCTGTTTATTCTACTGCCGATAAAGACAGCCTGCATGTACGCTTTGCAGACGAAGCCGTGTGCATTGGCAAACCTCAGAGCAGCGAGTCATACCTGAATATTCCCCACCTGATGGCTGCAGCCGAGATCACCAATGCCGATGGCATTCATCCCGGTTATGGCTTCCTGGCCGAGAACGCAAGGTTTGCAGAGATCTGCCAGGAACACAATATAAAATTCATTGGGCCCACTCCTGATATGATCCGCTCCATGGGCGATAAGATTACCGCCAAGGAAACGATGATCAAGGCGGGCGTGCCTGTAGTGCCCGGCGGCGAAGGCTTGCTGGATAGTGTAGACCAGGCAAAGGGCATTGCAAAAGAAATAGGTTATCCCGTTATATTAAAGGCCACTGCCGGCGGTGGTGGAAAAGGCATGCGCGTGGTTTGGGAAGAAAGTGAGCTGGAACGTGCTTATACCAATGCAAGAACAGAAGCCGCTGCTGCATTCAAGAACGATGGCGTTTACATGGAGAAATTCGTGGAAGAGCCAAGGCATATCGAGATACAGATCGCGGGCGATCAATACGGAAAGATCTGCCACCTGAGTGAGCGGGATTGTTCCATTCAGAGGCGTCACCAGAAGCTGGTAGAAGAAGCGCCTTCTCCTTTTATGACGCCCGAATTGCGCAAGCGCATGGGCGATGCCGCTATCAAAGCTGCTTCTGCCATCAATTATGAAAGCGTGGGCACCATTGAATTCCTGGTTGACAAGCACAGGAATTTTTATTTTATGGAGATGAACACGCGCATACAGGTAGAACATTGCGTAACTGAAGAAGTAGTGAACTACGATCTTATAAAAGAGCAGATCAAAATAGCTGCGGGTGAACCCATCCTGGGCGATGTTTATGAACCGCAGATGTGCGCGATAGAATGCCGTATCAATGCAGAAGATCCTTATAATGATTTCAGGCCCAGCCCGGGTAAGATCACTACGCTGCACCAGCCCGGCGGACACGGCATTCGCGTAGACAGCCATGTGTACGCAGGTTATACCATTCCACCTTATTATGATTCTATGATCGGAAAGATCATTGCGGTTGCACGTACCCGTGAGGAAGCCATTGCTACCATGCACCGCGCACTAAGTGAATATGTAATAGAAGGAGTGAAGACCACTATCCCTTTCCATCTTCAACTGATGAAGGATGAGCGTTTCCGCAGTGGAGACTTTAACACTAAATTTTTGGAGAATTTTACTTTACTATAATTTTCGTGTAAGGCACAAGGTACAGGGTACAGGGTACAAGGCACAAGGGACAAGGTACAAGAAGCAAG
>JBAVMD010000590.1:0-24396 GCA_049689695.1 Chitinophagaceae bacterium
GACATGAAAGACGCTTGCTACTATATTAAAAAACTAATTAAACTATTCTATGAGTAATATTATGATAGACCCATGCGGATGCGCCGCTCAAATGGATCAAAAGGGTAAAGCGCTTTGGTTCACAGGCTTGTCAGGCGCCGGCAAAACCACGCTTGCAAAAGCCTTGCACGAACGCTTTAAAAAAAATAAGATATTCTGCGTAATACTCGATGGTGATGAATTGCGACAGACCATTAATGCAGGACTTGGTTTTTCATCGGCCGACAGATCAGAAAACATACGCAGGATAGCAGAGATCGCAAGACTGATGGTGAACAATGGCATTATCTGTATCATTTCCACCATCAGCCCTTATCCTGAGTTGCGTGCAAATGCAAAGCAAATCATTGGTGAAGAACATTTTTCTGAGATCTTCATCAACGCGCCTTTAGCGGTTTGCGAAGAAAGAGATGTAAAAGGTTTGTATAAGAAAGCGCGCCAGAATAAAATTGGTTCGTTTACCGGGGTGCATGATGAATACACTCCGCCGGAATCCCCTGACCTGGAGATATTGACCGACGTTTTTTCAATAGAAGAATCCGTAGAAAAAATCTATAACTGGTACCTGCATCTTGTACCTGCAGCGCCGGTTGAAGTATAACAAAAGTATCAATATACAAATACTAAATTGCGCTTCAGTAATGAAGCGCTTTTTGCAAATACTATCCCTTCCGTTTATCTGGTTGATAAAGTTGTATCAATGGGGCCTATCACCACTTATAGGTCCTAAATGCAGGTTCACCCCCACCTGCTCGCATTACGCGGTAGACGCATTAAAAAAACATGGGTTGTTCAAAGGCTTCTGGCTGGCAGTGAAGCGCATTGCGCGTTGCCATCCATGGGGAGGGCATGGGTATGATCCTGTACCGTGAGAGATAAGCTTATCAGCTAATCATTCCATCAGCTAATCACTCTCTTATTTAAACCTGTTCATAAATTCACTCAGTTCTTCTCTCTTCTGCTTATTGGTATAGAATTTATAGATCTCTGCAGCCTTGCCTTTGTCATCTACATCTACTGCACGTGGAATAAGATTATAGGGCCCGATGATGCGTGCGTTTGCATCGGCTGTGATCCTTTTAATGTTCCAGGGAATGATAAAATAGGTTTTCTTAGCATCGCTTACATTCTTGCCTTCTATTAATTGACGCGTGCTGTCTACCATGCGCTCCAGTTGTTCGCCCGAGATAGATGCAGCCCTGCCGGTTTCGCTGTAGTTGACTATTCCGCCTACGAGCGTATCTACTTTGAGGTTCAGCAAATACACGCCGTCTTCATTTACATCGAAATTTTGTTTGCCTTTACCAGTGGTTTCCACTTCAAAACTTGCTTTGCCATTGCTGCTCTCCAGCATAATTTCCTGTTCCGTATGCGTGTTGCTCGGGTCCAGCGTGATCTTGTGCGTATTGGGATCTACCTGCATTTTACCATTGGCCATTACGATTACTTTTCTAATGCCTCCGCTTCCGCCTGAGCAGGCTGTGAGCAGAACGATCATAGCAAAAGAAGCGAATGAAAGGATGTTTTTCATATTGATGTTTTAAAAAAATGATCCCGCCGGGAGCGGGATCGCAAGTAATGAAATTTTTCTGAGAACTTACTTCGAAGCTGCTTCAAAACGTTCCTGCACCTTGCTCCAGTTTACCACATTCCAGAACGCGTTCATATAATCAGCACGCTTGTTCTGGTACTTCAGGTAATAGGCATGTTCCCATACATCTGCCCCTAAGATGGGCGTGCCTTTTACTTCGGCCACGTCCATTAAAGGATTGTCCTGGTTGGGAGTGGAAGAAACTTCCAGCTTGCCGTCTTTTACAATCAGCCATGCCCAGCCGGAGCCGAAGCGCGTCATGCCTGCATTGTTGAATTTTTCCTTGAAAGCATCGAACGATCCAAAGCTGCTGTTGATGGCCTCAGCCAGCTTGCCGGATGGTTGTCCGCCTGCATTGGGACCCAGTATCTCCCAGAAGAAACTGTGGTTCCAGTGGCCACCTCCGTTGTTACGAACAGCGGGACTGATTGAGCCTGCACTCTTCACCAGTTCTTCGATGGATTTATTTTCATTGGGACTGCCTGCTATTGCTTTGTTGAGATTGTCAACATACGCCTGGTGGTGCTTGCCATGATGGATCTGCATGGTTTGCGCATCAATGTGAGGTTCCAGGGCGTCGTGTGCGTAAGGTAATGCTGGTAATGTGAATGCCATATCTAAGCGTTTAATAATGAAAGATCTTGTAAAGACTGCAAAAGTAAGAACGGATTAGTTAACCAGCTAATTAGCTAATCGGTAGAATGTTTTGCGGTTTTCTGCGGGTTAGGGATGTGCAAAAAAATCATGGGTTTGCGCGTAAATATTTAAATATAATGGCTTAACATTGCTATTGAGCAAAAATAGAGTAGCTGGTTTATGCGTTAATTTTGCTGTTTTTTGCTTACTTATCCGCTATTACCTGCCCCGATCCGCATCCGATCCCCCGGACGTTACCGTTTGAAAATAAAGCGACTATTTATTAAAAACCTTTAAAACTTGCACTGCTTATGAAAAGATCACTGCTTTTTGCATGGCTCTTTCTTGTAGCCATGCCATTACTGGTATTCAGCCAGCAGAGGCAGATCACCGGCCAGGTAAGCACTGAGACCGGCCAGCCTGTTCCCGCAGCTACTGTTATGGTAAAAGGAAGCACCACCGGTGTTACCGCAGACGATAATGGACGTTTTACTATTGCTGTTCCTTCCGGCACTGTTGTACTGATGGTGTCTGCCGCGGGATTTACCCCGTTTGAATTAAGACTGGGAGAAAGTAATGACTATGCTGTGAGGCTTCGTGCAGGCGATGATCTTTCAGCTGTGGTAGTAACAGCTCTGGGCATCAGCAGAAAGGAAAGATCATTAGGATATTCAACCCAGCAGGTGAAGGGAGAGAACCTTACACTCACGAAAGAACAAAATGTGATCGGGTCGCTGGCAGGAAAAATTGCCGGCGTTCAGGTTGTGGGTTCATCGGGAGCGAGCATGGGTGGTACGCAAAAGATCAAGATAAGAGGCGTGAATTCTATATCTGGTTCCGGCGAGCCATTGGTTGTTGTTGATGGCACTCCTATCTCCAATGCAAATTTTGCAGGAAGAAACGGTGGCGATTTTGGAAACCTTGCACAGGATATAAATCCGGAAGATGTTGAATCCATCAATGTATTGAAAGGCCCTGCAGCATCAGCTTTATATGGTATTCGCGGCCAGTATGGTGTTATTATGATCACCACTAAAAAAGGTGGTAAGGGCGCTAAAAAAGTGAATGTACAGTTCAGCTCTGCTTTCTCCATAGAGAAAACGAGCAACTTCATGCCATTGCAAAATGTTTATGGGGGAGGATCAAGCCTGACCTGGAGAACACTCGGCAACGGCGAGAAATATGTAGATATGTCTATTGATGAAAGCTGGGGTCCAAAAATGGACGGCACGCTTGCAAGGTCTGTTTTTAGTTTTTATCCGCAGGACCCCGAATATGGACAGCTCACACCTTTTGTTGCGCATCCCAATAACGTAAAAGATTTTTTTGAGAATGGAACGAACCTGAATAACGGCATTACAATAACCGGCGGTAATGAAAATTCAACTTTCCGCTTAAGTTATAATAACACAAGGATCACCGGTACAGAGCCAAATACCTGGATGCGCCGAAATAATCTGGGCCTTAGCGCATCGCTTGATCTTACCAGTAAATTAAGTGTAGGAGCTAATGTGAATTATGCAACCAATAAGGGACAGCGGCCTTCACAGGGTTATGATGGTGGTTCGAGATACCTTATTCAATGGTTCCAGCGGAATGTTGATATGAAAAGGTTGAAACCTTTGAAATATGAGGATGGTACTTATATAAACTGGAACCTTTCCCGGCCAACCGCAGCAGGAGTTATCGGGTATAAGCCATTGTATTGGAACAACCCTTACTTTGAAGCGTTTGAAAACCTCAACAACGACACACGCGATCGTTTCTTTGGTGATGTAGGTGTTACTTACAAGTTGGCGCCTGGCTTGAAACTGAGTGGATTCCTTCGTTCAGATACATATATGCAAAGCATCGAAACAAGAGAGGCTACAGGCGGGCGGTATGTTTCTGAATATACCAGCGGTAAATATCAGAATAACGAAAGGAACTATGAATTCCTGGGGCAGTATACCAAAGCATGGGGCGAGCTTTCACTGAATGCAAATTTAGGCGGCAACGTATATATCAGGCGTTATACAGAAGTGGTAGGGGCTACCGCAGGCGGTCTTTCAAGCCCGGGCTTTTATAGTCTTGCCGCATCAAGAGATCGTCCAAAGGCTACCTCGTACCTGCAGCGTAAAGAGATCTACAGCAAGTACGCAATGGTATCCCTGGGGTATAAAGACATTTATTTTTTCGATGCATCCGTGCGTAATGATATTTCTTCCACACTTCCTGAAAACAATAATTCTTATTGGTATCCTTCTGTTTCAGGAAGCCTCATTTTCAGCGAGCTTATAAACTGGAAACCGCTGTCGTTTGCAAAATTCAGGTTGAGCTATGCTCAGGCAGGTTCCGATCTGAGCCCGTACCAGACCACGTCAAGCTTTAGCGTAGGCGGTATTTACAGTACAACCACTACGCTTGCGGTGCCTGATAATCTTCCTAACCCGGATATAGAGCCTTCCTATGCAAACTCTTATGAAACAGGAGTAGACCTGCAGTTTTTTAAGAACAGGCTTGGATTGAATTTTACCTACTATGTGCAGCGCAATAAAAATCAAATCCTGAATCTTGATGTATCCGGAACGAGCGGTGTTAATGCTACAGTGATAAATGCCGGCCTCATTGAAAATAAAGGAATAGAAATTTCACTTACAGCATCGCCGGTACGATCAAAGAATTTTTCATGGGATGCAGTATTCAACATTGCAAGAAATACAGGCATGGTAAAAGAATTGTACCCTGGAACTTTTGTATATGATCTGGATGTGAATACTTATTCCAGTGTATCGGTTTACCTGAAATCATTTGTAGGCCAACCGTTCGGAAGCCTTGTAGGAAAAGCATACCAGCGTGATTCAGCTTCAGGAAAAATACTTCTTGGAACCAATAACCTGCCATTGTACACAGATGCTAATTATAATTTCGGTTCTGTGTTGCCTGACTATACCGGTGGGTTGTTAAATACATTCCGTCTTTTTGGAAAATTCGAGATCAGTGCCATGATAGATTACCAGTTGGGTGGCCAATTCTTCAGCTGGTCTAAAATGCTTGCCGTAAAAACAGGGATGGCAGAAGAAACGGCGGCTCTGAATGATAATGGAAAAAATGTTCGTGATGCACTTGGAGAAGGGGGCGGCGTAAAAATAACCGGTATTTCTGCGGCAACCAAGCAGGAAGTAACGGCTTATGTAGATGCTAAAAGTTATTACAGAACTACGCTGGGCACACATGTTTATGAAGAGTGGCTGTACGATGCTTCTTACATCAAGCTCAGAGAATTAAGAGCGGGATACACTTTTACCAGGTCTGACGTGCCCAGGCTTCCTGTAAGCAGTGTGAGCATATCTGTTATAGCACGCAATCCTTTAATGATCTGGCAAAAAGCGCCAAAAGGATTGGACCCGTCTGAACTGTCAAGCGGCGGTTCTTCTATAAGCTGGCTGGAAACCGGTGGTTTGAACACCGTTCGTTCCTATGGCATTAATTTAAACCTCATCTTTTAAATCAACAGACAATGAAAAATATCAGCCTGTTATTTTTTATAGGGTTTGTACTGGTAAGCTGTAATAAGTTTGATGACGATATTAACGTCAATCCTAATCTTCCGGCCATTGCCTCCAATACGCAGCTTATTGCAAATGCGCAGCTATCTCTTCCGGGATTAAGCTCAACGCCGCAAGGAGTATATAACGCTCAGCATTTATCAGAAACGCAGTACCCCAATCTTTCTTTATACAACCAGATCAGCCATAGCTTTTACAGCTTGTACACAGGTCCGTTGATGAACCTCGAAGCAGTTCTTACTGCAAAAAGTTTCGACCTGAATGAAGGGCCGGTAAGCAATCAGCTGGCGGTAGCAAAAATTATGAAGGCGTATTTTATGTGGCATATAACGGATAGATGGGGTGATGTGCCCTATACTGAAGCGCTTAAAACAAAAGGCGATTTCACGCCTAAGTACGATACACAGAAAGCTATTTACGACAGCCTGTTCATATTACTGGACCAGGCCAATACCATGATAGTTACCGGTAATATAACGAACGACATTATCTATGGAGGCGATGTGGCAAAATGGAAAAGACTCGGCAACAGCATTCGCCTGTTAATGGCTTTGCGTTTATCTGAAGTAGATCAGACTAAAGCGAAAGACGAATTCAATAAAGCATTGACTGCCGGGGTAATGACATCCAACACAGACAATCTTGTTTTTAAACATTTGCCCGAAGCTGCCAATCAGAATTATTGGTATGGGCAGGTTGTTGGACTCAACAGGAAATGGTGGGCCTTGAGTGAAACCCTTGTAGCTAAAATGAAACCAGTAAACGATCCAAGGCTCGCGATATATGGAGATAAGAACACTGTTGGCAATTATATTGGATTGGAATTTGGAAAAACAGATCTCAGTGGGGCCGATCCATCTTTGCTGGGTGCTGCAATTATCAAACAGGATGCGCCCGTTTCCCTTGTAACCTATGCACAGGTGTTGTTTGCCCGTGCAGAAGCTGCGAAGCGCGGTTGGATAACTGGGGGAGATGCCGTTGCAAAAACCAATTACGATCTTGCCATTGATCAATCTGTAAGGCAATGGAACAACAACAGCACTACCGGTCTTGCAGCCATGATGGCCGCCCCGGAAATAATATACGATCCTGCTAAAGCGATGGAGCAGATAGCTACCCAACGGTGGGTGCATTTGTTCATGCATGGTTATGAAGCCTGGGCAGAATGGAGGCGTACCGGATTCCCGGTTTTAACTACACCCGGCGGCAAGCAGGTTCCTACCAGGCAGGGATACCCGGTTGAAGAGCAGTTCAACAATACTGCTAACTATAACGAAGCTGTTCAAAGGCAGTTTGGCGGAAAAGATGATTTGTATGGCAAAGTATGGTGGGATAAACCTTAATGGAAACAGAGACCAGAAAGGGCTGCTTATTTTAGCAGCCTTTTTTATTTCTTAAGCCTGTTCAGCTTTTTGCCCTTCTCAGTTATCACTTCAATTGCTCCTCTTGCCTCCATATCATTCTTTATTGTGATGGTATACCAGGGAATGGATTTTTTAAAACCTGTCTTATTCTTTTCCAGGTATTCTTCAACACCCTCCGCTAATGCTGTGAAACTAAGCGTTTTGCCGCCCTGTAATGTTTTACGGATGGCCTTGTTGAAAAGATCATAAATATCTTTGTCGATGTTCATACTGCCGCCTGAATTTGGGTTGAGGCATTCAACTTTCGGCGTTTGCTGTGAAGTATGTAAAGCCTTTGCCATATTGATGTAATTGTTGTTGAATTTATAGACCACTACCTTTTACTGCGAAAAAAACTTTTCATCAGCTCGGCGCATTCATCTTTCATGATGCCGTATACTAATTCCGTTTTGGGATGAAATGGCCAGGCCGAGCCTACGGTTTTTCTGTAGCCATTCTTATCGTCCTGCGCGCCGTACACAATGCGTTTGATCTTGCTCCAGTATAAAGCGCCTGCACACATGAGGCAGGGCTCCACCGTTATATAAATGGTTGCTTCAGGTAAATATTTTGCGCCGAGATGATTAAAGGCCGAAGTAAGCGCTATCACTTCTGCGTGCGCCGTTGGATCGTTCAGGCGTTCCACCTGGTTATATCCCCGCGCAATTATGCGCTCATTCATTACTATTATTGCGCCAACCGGAACCTCGCCATCATCAAAGGCTTTACGGGCTTCCTTTAAAGCCAGCATCATGAAGTATTCATCGGTCATACCATGAAATTAGAATAATTCAGCCATTTGCCCTGCCGTTATTCCAGCACTTTAAGCACAGTGCTGCGGAATAGCTTGCCGATGGGGATCTCGGCTTTATCGATCTCGATCAACTCACTGGTGAACGACCTTATTTTGTGCAGCGATACAATAAAGGAACGGTGCGTTCTGATGAATTGCTTTTCCGGCAGCATGGCCTCTACTGAGGTCATAGATTGTTTGGTAATGATCGTTCCTGAGGCGGTAAAAACCTTTATGTAATCCTTCATGCTTTCTATGTAAAGAATGTCCTGCAGCATCACCTTCACCATTTTCCGGTCAGCCCTGAAATACACAAAAGATTCTTTCTTCTCTTCTTCCGCTGTTGTATGTTCAATAGCCCGGTGCCCGTTCAATTGAAAAACCTTATTTACTGCTTTTACAAACCGGTCGAACCGGATGGGTTTGAGCAGGTAATCCATTACATCCAGCTCATAGCCTTCCAATGCATATTCAGCATGTGCGGTAGTAAAGATCACCGGTGGAGGGTTCCTGATCACTTTTAATAATTCCATTCCGTTCAATTGCGGCATCCTGATGTCGAGGAATAAAAGATCGATCTGTCTCGTTTGCAGCAATTGAATGGCTTGCACCGCATTGCCGCATTCTCCGGCCAGTTGCAGCATAGGCACTTCTGAAATGTAGCGGCGAATTACCTCTCGTGCGGGCGGTTCATCGTCAACTACAAGGCATTGTATAGTGAGAGCATCAGGCATAAACTGCGGCTATGGGTTGAATGAGCGGTTTTTCTTTTGATACCGTAGCTTTCTCCAGTTCCAGCTTCAGGTTAATAATAAAAACATCTTCTTCATCCTGTATATTCAATACATGCCGGTCAGGGTATAACAAATCCAGCCGTTTGCGTGCATTGCCAATGCCAATGCCACCGGCAGCATGCGATGAATGACCTGTTTTGCCGTTCACCAATTTCATGCTCATTATGTGGGCGTCAATGGTGATGGACAGGCTTATCCAGGGCTGGTCTATCATATGGCTGCTCCCATGCTTGAATGAATTTTCAACGAAGGGCAGCATCAGTAAAGGCGCTATCAGCAGGTCATTTGCATTCTTCGGCAACTCGATATTGAGATCGAGCTGGTTTCCATACCGGATTTTTTCAAGCGTGATGTAATCCTGCAGCATTTTCAATTCTTTGCTTAAAGGCACTGCATCCTGTTTGCATTCATACAGCATATAACGAAGCATATCAGACAAACCCATTACCAGTTTTGAAGCAGCCGGTGCAATGTCCTGTGTGTGCGAATAAATATTATTAAGTGTATTGAACAGGAAATGCGGATGTACCTGCGCTTTCAGCAATTGCAATTGCGATTCGGTATTTTCTTTTTGCAATTGAAGATTGCGTTGCTCTTTCACATACCAGTGTTTCATGAGCTTGATGGCTGCCGCCATGCCGCCAATGGTAAGCGCCCCTCTGAGGCCGGCCAGCAGCGAAAGCCAGATAGAAGCTGTGGTGTAACGTTCCAACACAGCCGGCCATTCGGCCATGCAATATTTTCTTATGTCGTCCAGTATATAAATGGATATAAGTGCAGAACAAAGAGCGGTGACGATAGCAATCAGAATTACAGCGAGGGCGCTGAATAAATATTTTCCTTTCACCAGCAATTTGGGAATTACAAAATACATGAACGAATACGCCATGAACATGTGTGGAATGAGGTAGAAAAACCCTTCTGTAAAAGAGATAGTAAAGCGTGTCCATATAGGCAACGACATCAGTATAGGCGTATACCCATATAGTAGCGACTGAAATATCCACCAGACGCTCCAGAAGGCAAAATGCCGCTGGAAACGCAATTTGCGTTCATTGGAAAATATGAAGGGATAGCGATGCATCGTATCTAAAAATACAAAGGGTTGTGGCAAAAAGGATAGCGGTAATTGCAAAAATCGCTATACGGTTGATTTTGGTCGACGAACGGAGATGGGGTTACGGGTTATGAGTTTCGGGTTTCGTGTTCTTCTCTGTGAGAAGCAAAATAATAGATTGTACCATTTGCTATTAAAGTGCTGTTCACGGAGAAGAACGCGAAACCTTAAACCCGAAACCCGTAACAAAAATTACCTGAACTCTTTAATAACCAACCGTTCATTCTCTCTTAAAACCTTCTCCCTTTCCCACGCAACAATTGCCTGTTCAAGCACGCCTTTCAACCTGAACAGCGTTTTCTTGCGCTGAAGATTGATCTTAAAGCCTTCTACTTTCTCGCGATAAACCACTACGTGTTCATTGTTGTAAAAATGAACGATGGACTGGCGTGGGGTCTTCACATTGCTTTCAATAACCCAGTAACCTTTGTCTGAAAGCCAGGTTGGTGCGGGATATTTTTCAGACTGGATGATTTGTGCTCCTGCATTTAAAGTAAACAATATGATTGCAAGAACGCCGAAGAAATGCTTTTTCATAAACACTGTTTTACATGGCTTAATTAATTAACCCTGTAAAACTATTCTGCCCTGCTGCGTGAATTATTTAAAGTCGATATGCGTATAGAAAAAACAGTTAAACGCCCTCTTTTTATCGACGAAATATTTTTTGAAGCATCTAAGAACAAATCACAAGCATAATTTATTTATACTTCCAATGCCTGCTCTTGCCTTCTGCCATCCATTCAACAGCAGTTTCCAAACGCTTTGCGCGGGTAGCTTCAGTTTTTGCATCAACGATCCATTCAACATATTCTTTTTTAGCTGAAGGACTGAATGATTCGAAAGTTTTTAAGGCAGGCTTGTTCTTTTTCAACGCAGCCAGCAGATCGTCAGGTGTTTCAATTTCTTTTTTGACCGCGGCTTTCGGCTTAGCTGGTAATTTTATGCCTTCATTATTCAGGCGAACTGCTTCTTTTATATACGAGATCATGATCTTATCTGAAGGAAGATCTTTCAGGGAAGTAATCTTGTCGAAATGCGCGAAATCTGCATTTTCGGCAACGTTCAACAATTTCTTTTCATCTTTCATGATAGAACCTTTCCAGAAACCAAAGCTGCAGTGCTGCTTAAATGCAGCCAGGCTGCATAAGATGCCTTTGTGCTCAAAATGCGGAAAGCTCCATTTCATGGTTTCCTGTACATCAGGGCAGGCTTTGTGCACCAGCTCCCGCAGGTGCTCAAGAATGGGTTGTGCAAACGGCGCAGCCTTTTGAATATAGGCATCAATACGTGGATCGGTAGCAGGCATAAATGATGTTTTATAACTCACAACTATTTTAAAAAGTCTAGTACGATCTCATTGAACTTCGCGGGATTCTCCATGTTCAGCATATGGCCAACGCCGGGAATAAGAACTCTTTTCGCTCCGCGAATATTCTGTTCAATATAAGTACAGGTCCGGGTTATCAAAGGCATGTCCTTGTCTCCATGTATCACCAGCACCGGCATTTTAATACCTGACAGGCGGTCTATGGCAGGCGGTTCATCAAAGATCGGCCACCCTCTCACATGATGTTTGCGCATGTTATCGAGCGTAGTGTTGTAAATGTATTTTCTTGCGCTGTCATTTACCTGGGCAGGTGAACGATAAGGTCCGTCGAACCACACGCGGGTAAAAATTTCTGCTGCTTTCACTGTATCGTGTATCTCCAGTGCATCGAAGAATGATGAAATATATTCATTAATGGTAGTATCAAAAGCAAACTTCTTTTCCCAGCCGTTCAGGCCGGATGCTACCAAGATGGCCTTATTAACACGTTCAGGATGCGCAATGATAAAATCAGTTACGCAACTTGCACCCAGTGAAACGCCGATTATTGAAGCTTTGGATATATGCAGGCTATCCATAACGGCCTTTATAAAATCAGATGGTCGCAGCCGGTTGGTATCGTTGCCTGAGCGCCCATGGCCGGGAATGTCTATCGCCACGGTGTAATAAGACCTCGAAAACTCTGGAACCTGCTTACGCCACATCTCTGTGTTCAGAAAGCCGGCATGCAGTAATAATACTGTTTCACTTTTGGTCCCCGGGCGTGTAGATTCGTAATAAATACTGTCTTTACCCATTCTTATATATCCTTTATCGTGCCCCAAAGGCGCTCGCATTGTACAACCTTGAGCAAGCAGAATAACAAGCAGGCAGATGAATGAAGTCAGTTTCATTTAATGAATTTAAATAAATGCCTGTAACATTCAGCCACCTCTGTACGTATTATTAGGTGATTTGTTAAAACAGTAAAGCATAATGAAACAGCAAGTATTTTTAGGGCCTATGCCATCTAACCGCGCAGCGCTTACTTTATTGCTTACGTTTATGCTTATTTGCGGGGGATTAGCCGCACAGCAAACACCGGTTAACGTTGGTTTCAGGATCATCAACACTAAAAACCAGCCCGTTTCTTTTGCTTCCATCAGGGTAATAGCTATGGCAGACAGTACCCAGGCGCAGGAAAAAGTGGCTGACAGCAACGGACTTGCACAATTCAGCCTTTTGCAAAACGGCCAGTATGCGGTGAGGATCACCTCCATCAGCTATGAGCCTTTCGAGAAAAAGATTACGGTAAAGGGAAATGCGCCGGTATTCACTTTTACTGCTGAATCATCTTCAAAAACATTAGGTGGCGTAACCGTTACGGCCACGAGGCCATTGATGCGGCAGGAAGACGACAAGACCATTGTAGATCCGGAGAACCTTGCTGCAAGCTCTACCAATGCATTCGAAATACTGGAAAAAACACCGGGCCTGTTTGTAGATCAGGATGGTAATGTATACCTGAACAGCACAACGCCGGCAACCATCTACATCAACGGGCGTGAACAGAAAATGAGCACGGCCGATATTGCCACTATGCTAAAGAGCCTTCCCCCCAATTCCATTGCCAGCATAGAAATATTGCGCACACCTTCCGCACGGTATGATGCATCTGGCTCAGGCGGTATTGTGAACATCGTATTGAAGAAAGGCGTACGGATAGGGCTCACGGGCAGCCTGCATTTTGGATTAACACAAGGTGTTTATGGTAACCAGTTCACTGGTATCAATATAAATAACAACAATGGAAAGCTTACCTCTTACCTGAATGTACAGTTCAGCAAAAGGAATACTTACGAGCAGATAAAAACCAACCGCATCTTTGCACCTGATTCATTGCTCTCGCAGGATGCGTTCACAAAATATCCCGCCACCAGCTATTACGCAGGGTATGGCCTCGGGTACCAGTTGAATACGAAATGGGAAATCAATTACGATGGCCGGTTAAGCTTTAATGCATCCAAAAATCGCAGCACCAATTTGTCCGAGATCAGTAAGATCAGCAATAATGAGCTTATCACCAGGAACGAAGCATTGGTGAACAACAAAGCAAGAACGTTCAACGTCAATCAAAGCGTGGTGCTGAAATATAAGATGGATACATTGGGATCAGAATGGAGCAATGATGTTTCTTTCACTTATGTTCCCACTAATTCAACTCAATTGTTCAATACTATATTTTATGCGCCTCAATACCCGGATGCAGGCGGCGATGGGGATATAGAAAATAAGCTGCAATTCTTTTCTGCACAAACCAATCTCATAAAAAAACTTCCGGGAAAGGTAACCATCGAAACGGGTTTGAAAACAACCAACGTAGGGTTCAGCAACGAAACGGATTATTTCCGGCAGTCTGGTACTATCAGGGTAAAAGATGGTATCAGAACGCGTTCATATACTTACACGGAAAACATTCATTCTGCTTACCTGCAGGGTTCAAAAAATATGTCGGGAATAATTCTCAAAGCAGGTGTGCGCATGGAGAATACCAATATGAAGGGAAGGCAGACTGTGCCTGCAGATACGTCGTTCAATCAGCATCGCACCGATTTCTTTCCGTATGTGTACCTGAGCAAAGCCGTTATGAAAATTGCAGGTTACGAGTTGCGTGCATACCTGGTTTTTCGCAGGTCGATCAACCGGCCCGCTTATGAATATCTGAATCCTTTTCCGCGCTATGTGGACCAATACTTATACGAAACAGGCAATCCCTCACTTCGTCCGCAATTCACCTATAATTACGAAGCAAATGTATCGGTTGATGAGCGCCCTATTATTGCCGTTGGCCTGAATAGAACAAAAGACATTTTTACCCAGGTGATTTACCAGGCAGACACCAGCAGAAGCCTTGCTTATCGTACCTATGATAATCTTGGCAGTAATAAAGAGATTTATTTCAGGGCGCTGGGCGCAATACCGCCCGGTAAACGGTATTTTTTTGTAGTAGGCGCGCAATACAATCATAATTTTTACCAGGGATTATATGAGAATGCGCCGCTTGCGTTCAAGCGCGGAAGCTGGACTTTCTTCACTTACCAGACTTTTAAAATAACACCGCTCACACAGCTTACGCTAAATGGGTTTGCGCGTTTCAATGGCCAGTTGCAGTTTTATGAGCTGAGCTCATTCGGTTCGCTCAACATGAGTCTTTCACAACAGTTCCTGAAAAAGAAATTAACCGTAACACTCAGCGCATGGGATATGTTCTTCACCAACAACAATCGTTTTACCATCAAGCAGGGAAGTGTAAACGCCAATGGATTTCGTGAAGGCGATACACGGCGGTTTGGATTGAACATCCGCTACAACTTTGGATTCCGCAAACGCGAAGAAAACAACAATTTGTTTAATGTAGAATCTCCGGAGCGTTCAAATTAATATTAAGATGTATTCAAAGCAGGAAGCATCGAAATTGCGACAGGAGTTCTGGACAACATTCGGGAAATATATGAGTCCTGCATTGTCAGCCGAAGGTGAAAAGATCAATTGGATCAATTATAAGACCGGTGAAAAGAATGTGAACTTTCGCATGGAAGCCGGTAGCCGATCAGCATCCATTGGCATTGAACTTTCGCATGCTGATACTGCAGTGCAGCAGTTGTATTACGAGCATTTCCAACAACTGAAGCACATATTACACGCTGAGTTGGGTGAAGAATGGAAATGGCAATTGCACATGAGCGATGAGCATGATAAAACCATAAGCAGAATATTTGCGGAGATACAAAACGTAAGCCTGTTTCGCAGAGAAGACTGGCCTGAACTGATCTCCTTCTTCAAACCCCGAATGATAGCGCTGGATGCGTTCTGGAGCAAGGTGAAGTATGGGTTTGAAGCGTTGGGGTAATGAGATAGAACCACCTCATCAGCTAATCATTTCTTCTCCAGTGCCTTCAACGTTGCATCGATCCATTCTTTCGACAGCCATTTTCCGTTGAGCATAACACCGGCGATATTTTTTGTTTGATTGATATCTTCAAGCGGATTTCCATTTAATAGAACAAGATCAGCCAGGGCGCCCTGTTTGATAACACCGAGGTCGGGGTTACTATAAAAGCGTCCCACATTCACCGTGCCCATTGCAAGTGCCTGGTAAGGCGTAAGGCCGGAAGCTACCATGTAGGTCAACTCATGGTGAACAGAAAAGCCGGGCACGTCAAAAACTTGTGGAGCATCGGAACCGAGCAATAAGCCAACGCCTTGTTTGCTGCAGGCATTTATAAGTTGCCTGCGTAATGCGATGAAATGATTAACAGAAGCGGCATTGTAATTAGGATCGTTCATCAGGTTCTTCTTTGAGTTGACCCAACTGTTAATGGTGTTGGCCGGCATATAGATCATTTCAGGGTCGTCGCGAAATGCTTCAGCGTCTTTGCCAGGAGTAAACCAACGTTCTGCCAATGATTGTGTAGGCACTACCCAGATCTTTTTTTCGCGCAAGGCATTCATCAGGCGGGATATTTTTGTAGTATCAGCTTTATCGGCAGAGAGCATTCCGAATATGCCATTTTCCTGCTCACTGATGTTTTCTATACCGGGTACGAGGCTTTCAACAAAGCCGTCGAGGTGTTCGATGGTAGCATAACCGGCATCGATGGCTCGCCAAACGCCTACATCATAAGAAACATGTCCTGCAAAAGGCATGTTCACTTCTTTAGCTGTGCTTACAATGGCTGCAAAATTTTCTTTGGTAAGACCTGGGTGCAGCTTCATGAAATCATAGCCCGCCTGTTTTTGAGCGCGTACCATCTCCGAGGCTTTTTCGGTAGAAGTAACAGAGTTGCCATTGAGCGAAGGGCCAGATGTGTAGAAGCGGGGACCGAGAATTTCACCGCTTTGTATTTTACTGCGTAGTTCGAGGTGGCGTGGGTGGCCCAGCATGCCGCGAATATTGGTAACGCCATTGGCTGCAAACAGCAACAGCGCTTCTTTCATCGGCTCCATATTATCGATGGGTGGAATATGCGCATGCATTTCCGACAGGCCAGGTATGAGGTATTTTCCTTTTGCGTCTATTACGAGTGCGCCATTGTTGTATTTTGTTTTTGCGCGTTGGCCTATAGCTGCAATGCGACCGTTTCGTATGATAACCGTTTGATTTGCGATGATGCCTTCCTTATCCATAGGCACTACATTAACGGAGATGAATACTATATCGCGATTTTTAGAATCGGGTATTTCCTGAGACATGCAGGAGAGGGTAGTAAAAACAAACAGCAATAGTAGCAGGTGTTTCATGCAGTTGGTTTAAATTTTTTCGATGAAAATAAATGTAAGCTAAATCAGTGCATGAACAAGTAAAATGGGGTGAGCGGTTCATGTAGCTTAATGAACAGCAAGTCTGAGATCGGTTTACCTGTGCTGTTCATAGTTCAATGCCCGGGTTGCATTGGAAAGCAATTGTATTTTCGCAACCTTTAAGAAGGGAGCATCAGCTGCGCCTGAAATTTCATTCAATTGCTCCATAGTCCTGATCCCTGTAACCGCGGATGTAATGGCGGGATGGTTCAACACAAATTGGATGGCTGTTTGTGCAGGTGTTCGCTGATCATTAGAAACCGTATGAATAGCTGCAGCAGCTTTTGCTACTTCTTGCGTTGAGTGGCCCAGGTATTCTTTAGCTGGCTTGTTCACTAATAATCCCTGTGCCAATGACCCGCGTGCAAGCACACCGATATTATTTTCTTTCAGTAGTTGAAGACAGGTTTCTTCGGGCCGGCGATCGAGCAGGCTGTATTGCATCATTACGCTAACAATGGAAGATCGTTTAACATATTCGCAGATCACATTCGGACGGATGGATGAAATGCCATAGTACCTGATCTTTCCTTGCTGCTTAAGTATTTCAAAGGCTTCAATGGTTTCATCGATGGGGTCGTCAATAGTTCCGCCATGTAATTGATAGAGATCGATGTAATCTATTTGCAGTCTTTCAAGACTTTTTTCTACAGCGTTGAGAATATATTCTTTTTTTGGGTTCCAATCCCAACTGCTTCCATCGGGCCTCCATTGATTGCCAGCTTTGGTGGCAATCACTACTTCACTTCGTTTTCCTTTCAATGCCTTGCCCAAGGCTTCTTCGTTCATGCCTTTGTCGTAAAGGTCGGCCGTATCGAAAAAATTAATGCCTTTATCGATTGCATGATGAATGATGCGTGCATCTTCTGCATGGTCACTGCCTAACGACATACATCCAAAGCCAATAGCGGAAACGGAGAGGTCGGAGGTGCCGAGTTTGCGGTAGTTCATGCGCAAAGATAGTTAGCTGGCGAACGGTTTTACACAAAACTAATGATGTTTTGCACAGATAATGCCCAGTAAAATATCAGAAATATTTGATGTTTTTCACCTTGTAAATTTTGCAGGCATCTTCAACTTTGAAGAATGCATCAGCAGCCTTACCGTTATTTCTATAGTGGCAAAAACAGGTATACTTTTATGAGTATTGGTAAGCGTGAAGTTTTTAAAGTGGTAGAGTTTACGGTTATGAACGACCTTGGTTTGTTTTAAAACAGTATCATCACCAGTTTAAGAAGGGTTATTTTATAACTGCATCCTTACGTCGGGATTTACATATGATGGAAACTGCTTATGATCCGAACGCCGACACTGTTTATGCCGGTTTTTTTGTGCGAAGAAATAATTAATTTTGAGTATGCCTGTAAATAAAAAACATAAGCCTCGGATAAAAAGGCCGCGCGACCGGAAAAACATTGACCCTGCGTTAGTCGATTCAGTTTTGTTAAGAAAGGGCACACTTTTTCCAGAAAAACTTGATAGGGCAAAAGAGATCGTAAGTCAAATCAAGTTTCTTCCATGATAACCATTTATTAAAGCGGTTTACTTTTTTGATTTTCTCTCACTAGTCGGTTATTCTATCCGTTTATTACTACACTTTACAAAAGCATTTAAAAAGTTGCAAGAAAATTAGACAGCAACACTTTTTTTATTTTCGTGATTCTCACAAATAAATATGATGATAATATCATAATTATCCGATGTTTTTCACCTTGCTGTTTTGTATGTGAGGAATAGCTTTGGCATTTCATGAATCAACGACCTTATCCTTTTACACGATTTGCTGATCAATACACATTTATTAGTGTTGGCAAGCGAAGCATCACCAAAATGGTTGAATTTAGCACAGGCATGCATAATGGCATTTTTAACCTCGGTTTTGGTGATTTGCAACCCGATGGGACCATTGATGATATGGCGAACTCGAATAACGGGGATATCATCAAAGTACTTTCGACTGTAGTTGAAATAATAATCGATTTTACCGATACAAATTCGAAAAGCAGAATTTTTTTCACAGGAAGTACATTAAGCCGCATCTCTTTGTATTCCCGAATAATTAAAATGTATTATCCGGAATTTAAAAAGCATTTCGTTATAAAGGGTATTGTAGAAAATAATGGTAAGTTTTCAGAGATTGATTTTGATGCGGATATTCTAAACGGCTACGTTGGCTTTATAGTAGATAAAATAAATTATATTTGAAGTATGCCACTTAAAAAGAAAAATACCGGCCACCGGCTTTCGCGTAAGCTTAAGTCAAAGAAGGAAACGGTGATCGTATATAAAACGACTGTTGCGGCGGAGGAAACCTTGTTCCCGGGAAAAGTTAAGAAGATGAATGATATCATGAGCAGGATGGAAAAGCAATCAAATTGATTCACCAACATGTTCTCATGACACCCACTCCCACTCAGCTGCAGGCCATGCGCCGCTTTTTCGACAGTGGCGCCACCCGCTCTTACGAATTTCGGAAAATGCAGTTACAAAAACTGAAAGCTTCACTTGAGCAGTATGAGCAGGAATTGCATAATGCATTGTATTCGGATCTTAAGAAAAGCCCGGAAGAAAGCTGGGTAACAGAAACTGGTTTTCTCGCAAGCGAGATCAATACCTCGCTTAAAAAACTGCGTCAATGGATGCAGCCGAAAAGAGCAAATACAAACCTTGTAAACCTGCCGGCATCCAGCTATGTGATGACAGAACCTCTGGGCGTAGTGCTCATCATTGGCCCGTGGAATTATCCTCTTCAGTTATTGTTTACGCCGCTTGCGGGAGCGATAGCAGCAGGCAATTGCATCGTATTAAAACCCAGCGAATTTGCACCTGCTACTGCAGAAGTGATGGGTAAGATCATTCACGAAACCTTCCCTCCTGAATACATTTTATATGCTACAGGTGATGGGGCAGAAGTAGTTCCTGCGCTCATGAATAATTTCCGTTTTGATCACGTGTTCTACACAGGCAGCACCACAGTAGGAAGAATTATTTATAAAATGGCTGCCGACAAACTGGTACCAGTTACTTTAGAGCTGGGAGGAAAATCGCCCTGCGTGGTGGAAAGCGATGCCAATATTAAAGTGGCGGCAAAGCGGATAACCATCACAAAATTTTCCAATGCAGGCCAAATGTGCGTAGCCCCTGATTATGTGCTGGTACATGCTTCTAAAAAAGAGGTATTCCTTACCGCCGTCAAAAAAGCAATTCAATCTTTTTTTGGCGATGACCCTTCAGCAAGCTACAGCTATGGAAAGATCATCAACGAAAAACAATTTAATCGCCTGAAGGATTACTTAAAGCTGGGAAACATCGTTCACGGCGGGAGGTACGATGCAGAAAATTTATACATCGAGCCTACTATAATAGATCAGCCCTCGCTGGATTCCCCGCTTATGCAGGAAGAAATATTTGGCCCCATAGTGCCCGTGTTTTCTTTTAATAACCCGGCCGAAGCAAAGGAAATCATCATGCGTAACCCTAACCCATTAGCGTTTTATGTATTTACATCGGATGCTGCCAAAGAAAAAACATGGTTGCAGGATGTGCAGTTTGGCGGAGGCTGTGTTAACAATGCCTCCTGGCATCTTACCAATCATAACCTGCCTTTTGGAGGCAGAGGCAACAGTGGCATAGGTCATTACCATGGCAGGCATTCTTTTGAAACCTTCAGTCATCACAAAGCAATTATGAAAACGCCCACCTGGTTCGATCCAGCCATAAAATACCCGCCATTTAAAGGCAAGCTCGGATTGTTTAAGAAGATTATTCGATAGACAAATAACCTTCGTTTTGCCCGGCTTGTTTTATTCACTAAATTTGTTAGTAATGAAAAAATCCGGCTCCGCTGATCTTCCCTTGCACAATGGCCATGTACCAAAATGGCTGAGTGAGCGCATGGCAAATCTGGGCCTGGCTATTACTGAATCCATCATTACAGAATATGGAAAAGCAGAAGTGCTTCGCCGGCTCAGCGATCCTTTCTGGTTTCAAAGTTTCGGTGCAGTGCTGGGGATGGACTGGCATTCATCCGGCATTACAACTTCTGTGATGGGCGCTTTAAAGCGGGCTATCAATCCGCACGCAAAAGAGCTCGGTATTTTTATTTGCGGTGGTAAAGGAAAGTTTTCGAGAGATACTCCTAACGAATTATTGAGATTGGGTGAGCGTACCGGCCTTGATGCGCAGGAACTGGTGCGTTGCAGTAAACTCAGCGCAAAGGTTGATAATACTGCCATACAGGATGGTTTCCAATTATACCTGCATTGTTTTATTGTAAGTGATACCGGTCAATGGTCAGTAGTGCAACAAGGCATGCGTGAGGACAGCGCTACTGCCCGCCGCTATCATTGGCATTCACCTGACCTCACTTCTTTTGTGGAAGAGCCGCATACCGGTATTTGCGGAACGAACCAGGGGCAGATATTGAATATGGTTGCCCGGGAAGCCATTCCATCACAACAGGGTATTCTCCAGATCACCAAGGAAGAACCCACCCGCATGCTGAACGAGGTGCAGCAGTTGATACTGCCGCATCATCATGATGTAAGGGGAGAAGATGTAGACATCCGGCGACTGGGCACAGTGCTGTGGCTGGCGCACGATAAGCAACCTAAAGATTTTGAAGAGCTGTTATTGCTGGAAGGCGTTGGACCGAGAACGCTGCAATCACTCGCTCTTGTAAGCGAGGTAATACACGGAACGCCTTCCCGTTTCAAAGATCCTGCACGCTTTTCTTTTGCGCATGGCGGTAAGGACGGCCATCCTTTTCCCGTACCTACAACAGTGTACGACGAAACCATTCATACGCTTCAAACGGCAATTGAAAAAGCAAAACTCGGACAATCAGATAAGCAGCAGGCTATTAAAGCGCTGACAGAACTGGCGCAACGCGCAGAAAAAGATTTCATTCCCCAGGATAATGTACAAGAGCTGATTGAAAAAGAAAGGGATGAATCATGGCGTTATGGTGGCAAGACAGTTTTTGGCGACGCTAAGCCTCGCAAAAAAAATGTACAACTCAGATTATTTTAGATCATGCTATCATGCACGGCCAATGCAAACCAGTTCCTGTTTGTGGGCGTCGGTATTACGTATAGATGCTATGCCTGCCTCACAAAGTTGTTTTGTAATGAGAAGCAGCTTCTCCATTCTTTCTGTTAGTATAGATAAATCTTGCTCGCTGATGGAATAATCATCTTTGTATCTGCTATAGATATACGCTTTTTGCAATTGACGGAAAAGATGCTCTTCCTTTTCATTGGTACGTGGAAATAATAAACACAGCTCAGACGAAAAGCCCTTTGCATAGCGCGATAGCTTTTCAAGATTATGAGTGCCCGCCCTGTACCCCGTTATCACCTGGATAATTGAAACATAACAGCGTTCTGCTACCTGGTGCAGCATGAAGGATGCCATTCTGAATTGCTTTCGCATGAGGTATAACTCGGCGCCGGCAAAAAATTCTTCGGCCATGCCATGCCATTTTGAAAACGCTTCCCGTGCACTGGCCTGCAACTGCGCAGCTTCTGTATAACGGGGCTGGCGCAAAGCGGTTCTGCCTGCATTATAAGCAGGTAAACCGGCATCATAAACTTCGCAACAGAATGGATGGCCTGCAAGCAGCAAATCATTGAACTGAGCAGTAGTAAAAATAAGTGCTGTTACGGGAGTGTGTGCGCGACACCTGTTCTCGATGAGGTCCTGCACTTCATCAATATTGCGTTTCTCTTCTGCAGACAACAGCACCACGAGCTCGTAATGAGTTACCTGTTGATAACACGCAGGCCTATCCGAAAATATATTACAAACCTGCTGGCGGGTAAACGAAGCGCCTGTAAGAAAAATGTGCTCGGGTGCTGTGGCTTTGATAATAATGTTAACTATCTCCTGCAATTGAGCATTATTGCAGGCACCAAGAGGATGCATAGCTGCATTCATAAAACAAAATATTAATCGATTAACAAATGGTGCAGATGCTTTGGAGATAGCTAGACTGGATTACCTAATTTGGATTTCAAATGTATCTATTTATTTTTGGATTCAAAATTTTTTGCCATGAATAATTTAGGAAAAAATCTCCGCTATTTGCGGGAAAGTAAAAAAATGAAGCAGGAGGAAATGAAATCTCTCTTCGGAACAACGCCGCAAACATGGTCGAATTACGAGAATGCGTATACCGAACCGAAGCTCGAGCTGTTGATACGGATTTCCAATTTTTTTGGAATGAATCTTCATGATCTTATCCTTGGGGATTTGCAGGAAGGAGAAGTTACGCTGTCGCCCAGGAAAACGAAATTGTATCAGCAACAGCAAGACCGGCTTGCAACGCTGGGTGAAGCAGATGTAAAATACATTGTAAAAGAATTGAAATTGCTGCGCGAGGAAGTAGATGAGATAAAGCAGTCTGGTGTCAAAAGAACAAACAAGCGGCAATGACTAATGATGCCGCCCGTTATTGTTGTTGCGTGAATTTCTATTGTTCGGTTTTCTTTTGTAAGACGATTGCGATCTGCCGCCTCCGGAAGCCCGGGGCTTGCGTGGATGATAATCCGGTGTTTGTCCTAATTCTTTTGATACAACACCTTTTTCAACAGTCTTGCCAAGCAATTCTTCAATCGCTGCAAAACGGTGCTGTTCTTTTTCACCTATCAATGTAAAAGCTATTCCATCAGCTTCGGCACGCGCAGTACGGCCAATGCGGTGAACATAGTCTTCGCCATCGCGCGGCACATCGTAATTGATCACCAGGTCGATGGTATCTATATCGATGCCTCGTGATAAAATATCTGTGGCAACCAGTATCGGCAACCTGCCGCCTGCAAATTTGTTAAGCACATCTTCGCGGTTTGCCTGGTCAAGATCGCTATGCATTTCACCTATTTCAAAACGCGCCTGGTAAAGCTCACGAGCCAATTGACGTACGCTTTGCTTGCGGCTGCAAAATACCAATGCATTTTTGTAAGGCGTGCTCTTCAGCAAATGCTTTACCAGCGCCAGCTTTTGAGTATCATAAACTACAAAAGCCTGCTGCATGATCTTTTCAGGAGGCTTTGACAATGCTATGCTTACCTCGGTAGGATTACGGAGAATTGCATGTGCCAGCTTTCTGATATTATCCGGCATGGTAGCCGAAAACAACAAGCTTTGGCGTTGGGCCGGCATGAATGAAAGAATACGCATGATATCGGCATGAAAACCCATATCGAGCATACGGTCTGCTTCATCCAGCACCAGGAACTGCAATTGCTTCAGCGATACATAACCCATGTTGAGGTGGGCTATCATGCGGCCGGGCGTACAAACTACAATGTCTGCACCCAGGCGAAGCGCCTGTTTTTCTGTTACGAAGTTATTGCCGTCATTTCCACCATAGATGGAAATAGAACTAATGTTTGTAAAATAAGATAGCCCCTCAAGGTGTTGCCCTATCTGGATAGCCAGTTCGCGGGTAGGCACTATGATCATGGCATTTACCTGTCCTTCAACCCTGTGCGTGAGCAAACGGTTGATCATGGGTAAAAGAAATGCGGCCGTTTTACCTGTACCCGTTTGGGCAGAGGCGATAAGGTCGTTTCCCTCCATAATGGTGGGGATCACTTTTTCCTGGATGGGAGTTGCTGTTGTGTAACCAGACGCCTGGATGCCTTCTAAAAGGTTGGCGTCAAAACCAAATTCACTAAATCGCAAAATCGAGATATTTTATGGAGGCAGAAATAAGCTGCAGCCGTTGATAATCTACGAATTTAGCTCAAATAATCGGGTAAATGCAATTCAGAGGCGGTTTTTAACGTGCTGTTATTTAGGCC
>JBAVMD010000591.1:0-3189 GCA_049689695.1 Chitinophagaceae bacterium
GTTCTTATCTTTCCGCACAACTCCTTCGTCAGACAACACCCATAAAAAACCGCCAGCATGTTTTGGATTTTTACGCATCAGGTTCCAATAGTCTTCTAACCCTGCACCATGACCACCATCGTAAAGACCGTGGATCATTTCCGTGTGCAATAAAATATTGCCCTTGCCTGCCGCCTGCTCAACATAAGCATAATCAGGATAATGCTTCGTGTCTACATTATTGAAGTTATGCCAGGGATGCAGCACAGTACGCGCCTGCGGATCGTATAAAGCATAATCATCGTCAAGATCGTTATTCCATCCGCCTTCGTTGCCATTGCACCAGAAGATAATGGACGGATGATTTACGTCTCTTATCACCAATTCTTTCACCAGCTTTTCACCAACGGGCGTTCCATATTTATTCTGCCAACCGGTCAATTCATCCAATACAAATAAGCCCAGTGAATCGCAGAGGTCCAGGAATTCAGGGTCTGGCGGATAATGAGACATACGCACGGCATTCATATTCATGTCTTTCATCAGCCTGATATCCTGTAAATGAATACCGTGGCTCAATGTTCTCCCGCTTTCCGGCCAGATGCTGTGGCGGTTCACTCCTTTGAACACGATCTTTTTTTCATTGACATAAATACCATCGCCTTTTTTTACTTCAACTGTCCTGAACCCGAAGCGTTGGGGGAACTTATGCAGCACAGCATTTTTTCTGCGGATGGTTACTTCAACATTATATAAATCCGGGAATTCGGGGGTCCATAAACGGGGAGCAGTAAATTGCTGTGCTAACCTGGTGCTGCTGTTTGCAGTTTGAACGATTGAAAAGAAAGGACTCCCAACGTTTTTACCTTTCAAAGTTTTTACCTGGGCATGCAGCTCATCTCCCTGCTGCAGGTTTTCGCCAAAAACATCCATTTCAAAGCTGCCATCTGCCCGCGCATTAATGGCAACGCGTTCAATAAAGCTTTGTGGTAATATCTTTAAATACACCTGCCTGTAGATGCCACCGAATACCCAGAAATCACCTTCTCTTTCCGCGTTGTTCACAGTGCTGTCTTCACTCATCTTGCTCACTGATATTTCCAGCAAGTTTTCAGAACCGGGGTTAATTAGTTTTGTAATGTTGTATTGAAAGCGATAAAAGCCGCCCTGGTGAACTGGCCCTGCAAGCTGGCCATTTATTTTTACTTCAGCATCGGTCATGACGCCTTCAAATACGATCATTACCTGTTTACCGGCCCACAACCTGTCGGCCGTAAAGCGATGGCGATACAATCCTTTTTCTTCGTGCTTTATCTTATCATGACCGTAATTGTAATTGCCAAAGCCCTGCAATTCCCAGTTCGAGGGAACAGGTATGGAGGTCCATGCGCCGCTTTTCATGCCTGCAGTGCAAAAGAAATCCCAGTTAACTGTGTTGTCTTTATCGGTTCCTGAGAGGTATTTTATGATGGTTTGCTGCGCGTGCGCGTTGTAAATGGTAGCAAGGAAAAAGAGATGTATAAGTATCAGCTTACGCATGTATGTTCAATTGAATTTTTTTAGGTATCAGGCCGCTGGGAGCGGCCGGATACCGTTACCACTCCAGCTTTAATAATGAAACGCCTTGCCGTGGCAGACTGAATTTTATTAAAGCTGTTTTATTAGTTACTGCAAGTTCTGCGGGAGTGCTAATGGGATGCAGCTTGCCAGATTTTTCCAGGATTGCTATTTGTTCGACGGTTGGCTGCTGAGGTGAACCCATCTTCTTCCACACCTCATAAGAATTACTGTGCGCACTATCGATGCGATAATGCGTAAGCCTTATTTTCTTTCCCGTAATTCCGGAAACCTGTAGTTCTACTTCCGCAGCTCCTGATGCAACATCGTCATCATGATAATTCCAGATCATCACAGTGGCAGATCTTTTGTCTTTCGATGCAAGCGCGCCTATGTCAGTATGGTTTTTTCTTACGCTTGAATCTACCATTGTTCTCAGTTCATACATGTGGCTGCCCTGCACTGCAACGCGTTTCCCTTTCATCATCCCAAACATGCGGAATACGTTAAGTACCGGTTTGTCAACACCATTTGTAGCAAGGTCACGAAAGCCGTAGAACCACGGCTGATCCTCAAATTCAAACGACCAGGAAACAGCACCGAGAAAATTTATGTTGTATGCATCGGCCAATAAATATTTACGCGCAAATGAAGCAGCAGTATAGCTGGAATACATTGTGCCATTGCGGTAAGCATTTTCGGGATTGGTAGCCATGCCGCATGCGGCACAACCTTCGGGATCAGACTCGCCAATAACAACAGGTATATTTTTTAACTGCGGATAAGACGCTACCAGTTTAAAGCCCGCTTCGATGTCGCGCAACTGCCTGCCCATATCCATGCGCACGTGGCCATCCACTACCCTGGGTGAACCTTTTGCATGAAACAAAAAAACATCCAGCGGGGCGCCGGTTTTCTTTGTAACATAATTTGTGTCGCTGTAACAATGCTTCACAAAAGCATGCAGCCATTTTTGTGCGGTTTGTCCAGCCGTTCCTGCAATGTTGATGCCTCCGAACTTCGCAGAAGGCAAGGCTCTTTTTACGGCGTCTGCGGTATAGTCGTAAAGCTTGAAGAATTCATCCATCGTTCCTTTCCAATAGCCGTTCGGTTCATTCCACAGTTCCCAATACCAACTTTCTACTTCTTTCTTTCCATAACGCGCAACGCTGTGCTTTACCCATTGATAAACCAACTCAGCCCATTTGCTGTAATCTTTCGGAGGATAGGCCCAGCCTGTGATGATCTTAAAATAAGGATCCCCTGGTTTCCAATCATGTTTGTATGGCGTTGGACTAACAGATAAGGCTTCCGGCATAAAACCGATCTGCACCAAAGGTTTCATTTTCCTTTGTATGTAGGTATCGAAAATGCTGTCTATGATGCGCCAGTTATAAACAGGTTTGCCAAATGAATCTTCCGTGTAAGCATTGGTTGAGCCCCATTTCAGCGCGGGCTTGCCATCGCCTGTAACCAGCAGGCTATGCGCTCTTACATAAACAGGTACGGGGCTTAGTTCAGCAAGTTCTGAGAGCAATTTCTTTCCATCCTTCATGTAGGTGTAGTTGGGTTCATCATATCCGAACCATGCCCACATCGGGTACATGTCACCCGTTTCCTTATCAAGATCAACCTGTATGGTTGATGCAGTCG
>JBAVMD010000592.1:0-2788 GCA_049689695.1 Chitinophagaceae bacterium
GAAATATATAACATGCCAAGAATTAAAACAACGTGCTTTTTATCTACTGGCCTTTCTCAGTGAAAATTTTATGAATAAAGAAGAAATGTATAAAATAATTTATGAAAATAATTAAAGGGTTATTCGCTATAGTTTTTTTGTTAAACATATCACCAATTTTTTCGCAAAACAACTTCAGTATATATTACATTAGCATAGGATCGACTCATTATTCAAAAAGTGTCGAAGATTTAGATAATTGCCCGAATTGGATGGAATCGCTACCCTCAGCAAATTATAGCGCTCGAATATTTGTCAATGAAATAAATAGAATACAGCCTAAAAAGGGTTTACTAATTACCTCTCAGAAAAAAAATGTTGTTAGTAAATCAAGAATTATAAGTGAGTTTCAAAAATTTGGTTTATTAATTAAAAGAGATTCCGCAAAAGAAAAATTCGTATTAATTTATTTTTATGGACATGGGGCTAGCAATAATGTCAATCAAGTACTATACTTAATCCCAGGTAATATCGCCTGCGAGGGCTCCTACTTCTATGTTAATGAAATGGACGACAAGGCAATTTCGATTATGTCCTTGGTTACCATGATAAGAACACATCTAGGAAATGTTACACCAATCATATTATTAGACTGCTGTTACAATTTTCGGCCAGCTAATCCAGAATATAAACGAATGACTGATTCTGTCGACTCTTCCTTTTGGCGATCTCCTCATTGGATTGGTCCTTGGTCTCGTATGAGGAGATGGGATGTTGATTTGACAAACTGGCCAATCCTGTTTGGAAGTCCGAAAGGAGGCTCATCTGAACCTATATTGCATGAAGACGGTTCAAATAATGAAAAAATCGGTCCTGTTTGCAATAGTTTTATTAAGGCGCTTAGAAAAATTTCGCTCACAACAAATCCTTCCTTGGGAAGGTTAATTTTCGAAATGAAAGCAAATGGCATTAATTCCAATGCGTTCGGAGGTTTCAATTATGGTCCGAATATAAAAATTAGCCCTTTCCCTCGCTAGATTTGAAATTCTTTTTGCAGGTTAGTCCCAAATCACAGGCATCCTTTTTGCATTTTGATAGTGTTATGAAAAAATTACTCACTTGGGCTGCGATATGCAGCCTGTTTATTGCCTGTAACGGCAAACCGGGAGGCGGAGATGCAGATAGTAGCGATGGTGGCAGCAACGGCCCCAAGTCGGAACTGGAGAAAAAAATGACTAAGAGAGACCTGAGTATCAGCACTTCAAATGCTTACAGCGGTCTATTCATGGACAGCAGTGAATTGGAAAAATTCATCGTTGAAAAAAAATTACCCGATTCTGTTATCAGGCGAATGAGGAGTTTTTACAACAGTCGCAATTACCAGTTTGCCTGGTTTGCGGAAGACGGACTTACAGAACAGGCACGCGGTTTCTGGAACGTTCATGAATATTATACTACATATTCAGACGATTCTTCGTTGACCGATAAGAAGCTCGACAGAAGAATGAACGCTCTTATTCTTGATGAAGATCTCCGGGTAAATGAAGCTGATAAATCAATATTAAATACTGAGCTTACCCTCACGCAGCACTTCATAGAATATTCATTGAAGAATTATGAAAAAGGCTATGTGAAGCGCAAGGAAATGGAGCGATTTGTTCCACAGAAAAAATTAGATGCCATGTACCTGGCTGATTCGCTGCTTACCAAAAAGCATAAAGACGACAAGTATTATGAGGACGTGAATGAATCTTATAAAAAACTGAAAGATCAACTCGGCATTTATTATAATATCCAGCAGAAAGGTGGATGGCAACCCATTACTACCACTGAAAAGAAAATAAAGCCCGGAGCATCTTCGCCTGCTGTTGCGAGCATTAAAAAAAGACTGCAGGCAACTGGCGAATTGCCTGGCGCAGATACCACTTCAATTTTTAACGATAGCCTTGAAACAGCCGTAAAGCAATTCCAGGCACGACATGGTTTCAAGCCGGATGGCATTGTAACTGCAGCCCTGATAAAGGAAATGAACGTTAGCGCAGTGGAACGCATTCAGCAGATATTAATGAATATGGACCGCATGCGCTGGATGCCATCACGCCCGGATGGTAACATGATCATGGTGAACATCCCTGAATTTGTATTACACGTGTGGGAAGGCAATAAGAAAGCATTCGATATGGATGTAGTTGTGGGAAAAGAAGGACACAATACCATGATGTTTACGGGTAACCTCAACCAGGTAGTTTTTAGTCCTTACTGGAATGTTCCTTCCAGCATTGTGCAGAAAGAGATACTTCCCGCAATAGCAAAAGACCCTAATTACCTATCAAAGCAGAATATGGAAATAGTGCGCCAGGGAGAAGATGGTCCGGAGATAAGGCAACTGCCCGGTGAAAAAAATTCACTCGGCAAAGTGAAATTCCTGTTCCCTAACAGCTTCAATATTTATTTTCACGATACGCCTGCCAAAGACCTGTTCAACCGCAGCAAGCGTGCGTACAGCCATGGCTGCATCCGCCTGAGCGATCCGGTGAAAATGGCCAATTACCTGCTTCGTAACGATGCAAGCTGGACACCCGAAAAAATAGACGAGGCAATGAACAGCGGAAAAGAAAAATTTGTGAAGCTAAAAGATCCGATACCGGTATTCATTACCTATTATACCGCATGGGTTGATGAAGCCGGACAGATGAATTTCCGCGAAGACATTTATGCCCACGATGCAAGCCTCGCGGCAAAGATGTTTCCGAATGGGAGTGTGAGGCAGCCTTTAGCAGCGAAGTAACGTTGGAGTTGGCTGAAGTTG
>JBAVMD010000593.1:0-15375 GCA_049689695.1 Chitinophagaceae bacterium
TGAGCAGTTGGACGAACCCTGGTTCTGTTGCTGGTTAAACTGTTGCATGTAGCTATCGTTGCTCCAGCTGAATACCACGTCGGGATATATTTCCAGACTGTTCTTACCGTCGCCTGATTTGGCTTTCAGCCAGGTGAAAACGCCTTCGCACGTTGTACCGGGAGTATTCCACTCAATAGCACCATCATGTTGCCAGCCTTTTGGCAAAAGCACACTGTACGCTTCCTGCGGTTCTGTAAATCCTTTTTTATCCAATATGCGTACACGATCATATACAAGATAGTCAGTGCCTTCTTTATAGTCGACAGACTTTTCTGTTTTTGAATCAGAACTTGTTGTACCCGTACTCTTACTTTCTTCAACTGTAGAGGATGCATTGTTACAACTGATGACAAGCAGGTAAATGAACAGGGGGAAGAGTTGTTTCATGCCGTTAGGGTTTATGAATAAATATAGGATAATTACATCATTAATGCTTCCGCCATAATCAAATCAACGGGCCGGGTGATCTTCATATTTTTGGGGTCGCCATCAATCAGATGGACCTTTATTCCTATGGATTCGGCAACACTCGCCTCGTCGGTAAAGGCTGCGCTATAAGGCTGTTCGAATGCGTGTTTGAGCACATCGCTTTTAAAAGTCTGGGGAGTCTGTATCAAATAAACTTGATTACGATCAACCTGCACCGGGCCCTGGCCCTGATCGATGCGTATGGAATCTATCGCATGAACAGCAGGAACTGCATTGCCATGCAATAACGTTTCCTGGTAACATTGTTGGATCAACGCCGTGCTTACCAGGCAACGTACTGCGTCGTGCACAAAAACAATTGAATCATCATCAACCATCAATAAACCATTCTTCACAGAATTAAAACGGGTCTCACCTCCTTCGGTTATTTTTACGCGTTGCTGTGCATGCAGGCTTTGAATGATTTCGTTGCCTGTTTCAAAATGTTTCGCCGGCAGCACAAGTACTACCTGCATGTCGTCATAAGCCTGTAAAAATGCATTCATCGTGTACCACAACACGGGCTTACCCTTCAGTTCTAAAAACTGTTTAGGCACTGTGCTCTGCATTCTGCTGCCGGAACCGGCGGCTACTATTACGGCGAATTTCTTCATTGCAATTTTAATTATTGATTATTAATTATTAAACCATGGTGAAATAATTAATAATAAATAATCAATAATCTAATTATAAATACTGATTTCATTAAAGCCTTTATTATTCTTCATACCTCTGTACATGCCTTCACTGTTAAATACCAATGCAGCATTGCCCTTTGCATCCACTCCTATCATTCCACCTTCGCCATTCATCTGCTTCAGCTTCTGATGCACTACAATATCCATAGCCTCCTGCAAAGTTTTTCCCTGGTATTCCATCAGGCAGCTTACATCGTACGCTGCTACTGCCCTGATAAATATTTCGCCATGCCCGGTACAACTGATGGCGCAGGTAGCATTGTTGGCATAGTTGCCGCTGCCGATAATCGGGGTATCGCCAATGCGCCCGTATTTTTTGTTGGTCATGCCGCCCGTGCTGGTAGCAGCTGCAATATTCCCTTTGCTGTCACAGGCAACAGCGCCCACCGTACCGAATTTTTTATCTTTCATTAATTCTTCCACGCGCTTGTTTGAATGATCGAGCGAATAACTATCAGAATCGCGCATTGCTTTCCATTGATCATACCTGAACTGCGAAAAAAAGTATTCATCAGGCTCCAGCTTAATGCCCTGCTTCAGTGCAAAATCATTTGCTCCATCACCGCTCAGGAATACATGATCACTGTGCTGCATAACTTCAAAAGCCAGCTCTATTGGATTGCGCACATTGCGAACGCCTGCTACTGCACCTGCGTTCAGATCGGCGCCATTCATGATGGCCGCATCCATTTCCTGTCCGCCTTTTCGCGTAAATACCGATCCTCGTCCTGCATTGAAAAGCATATTGTTTTCCAATGATATCACAGCAACGGTTACTGCATTCACTGCAGAACCCCCGCCATCAAGAATGGCATAACCCGCATCCAACGCCTCCTGCAATGCTTCGTGGTAAGCCTGTTCCAGCTCTGGTTTCATCTGCTCTCTCAGGATAGTGCCTGCGCCTCCGTGAATTGCGATTGTAAACATTGAAAAGTTATTGGGTTTGGTCATTTGGTCATTGAGTCATTAGTCATTTAGTCATTGACTTACTTGCTTACTGACCCAATGACCAAATGACCTAATGACTTAATGACTTAATGACTTAATAAATCTACCTGATTAAAGTCTCACACTCCTGCATCAGCTTCTCCTTATCAATCGCCACCGTTCCTACTTCTTCACACACGATGCCGCCTGCAAGGTTCGCCATTTCGGCCATGAGCTTTATGTCTTTAGTAGCAGCATACACCAGCGAAGCCACAGCTATCACGGTATCGCCGGCACCGGAAACATCGGCTATGTTGCGGATGTGTGCGGGAACAATAGCTGCCTCATTGATGTTCTCATAAAAAACGCCGCGTTCAGAAAGTGTAATAAAGGAGATGTCGTGGTTCAGGCGGGCCTTCAATTGCTTGTGAATGTTTTCAAGAACAGGTTGCTCCATGCTCTCATCGATGATGTTGAATGCTTCACGCACTTCTTTCATGTTGGGCTTGAAAATGGTAACGCCTTCAAATGCAAAGAAGTTCTTTCGCTTGGGGTCAACGGCAGTAGCTACTCCTTTTGCCTTGCATATTTGTATCACTTCACGGATCACTCTTGAAGTAAGCACGCCTTTATTGTAATCTTCAAATATCATTACATGAGGCTGTTCCTGCTCAACGTAACGCGTAACCGCATCTATCAGCCTGCCTTCATCGGCAGACTCAAGATCTTTTACGATCTCAGCATCCAGCCGAAGCATTTGCTGGTTGCGGCTGATGATCCTTGATTTACTGGTGGTAATGCGCTTATTGCTTTTCAACAAATAATCGGTAGCAATATGCTGTTGCTTAAAAAGGTTTTCAAGCGCAATGCCGTCTTCATCATCGCCTACCAATGAAAAGATCGAAACCCTGGCTCCCAGTGCTTTTACATTCAGGGCCACGTTAGCGGCGCCACCCATGCGATGTTCTTTCTTTTTTAATGCCACAACAGGAACGGGAGCTTCGGGAGATATTCTTTCTACAGAACCCCACAGGTAAGTGTCCAGCATTACGTCTCCTATAACGCCGGCTTTTATTTCTGAGAACTGTTTGAACAGCTTGTTGAAGTCTGCTTTGACCATACCTACGACTGAGCTTTTTTATTTCGCAGCGCAATATAATACAAAGGAATGCCTGCTAATGCAATGGCCAGTCCCCAGAGGGAATATGTTGGATACATCCATACTACGCCTATGCAGAAAGCGGTTGCCAGTATAATGTAAATAATGGGAAGCACAGGGTAACCAAAAGCCTTGTACGGGCGTTCGATATCGGGCCTTTTTTTACGCAGGATGAATATGCCAATAATGGTGAAAATATAAAAGATCACCACCACAAGCGATACCATCGTAAGCAGATCGCCATACCGGCCGCTTAAGCACAGCAAACAGGCAACTGCAGCCTGTATCCAGAGCGAATATGCAGGCACTGCATTTTTGTTCAGTTCGCCTGCTTTTCTGAAAAACAATCCATCCTTTGCCATGGAATAATACACCCGTGCGCCTGCCAGGATAAGACCATTATTGCAACCGAAAGTAGATACCATGATCATGATGGCGATTACCGCAGTTCCTGCCGCCCCGAATATAGCCTGCGCAGCTACAACAGCTACGCGGTCATTCTGCGCAAACGCTAATTGTTGCAAGGGCAACACATGCAGGTACATGAGGTTTGCGGATACATAAATGATGGTTACTATCAGCGTTCCCAGGAAAAGGCTAAGCCCTACGTTGCGCTTTGGGTTTTTTATTTCCCCTGCAATGAAGGTTACGTTATTCCATGCATCGCTGCTGAATATAGAACCCACCATTGCCGCGGCAATAGCGCCTATCAGCAACATGCCCGAAATAGGTTTCCATCCGGAAGCCTCCTGGCCTTTGCCATCTATTCCAAGGTCCTGCATGGAGTTAAAACCGGTTTGCCAGTTCTCGTTCCAGAAGCTTGTTTTTGTAAGAATAAAACCAAATATGATCAGCCCGAACAACGAAAGCAATTTTGCCGAAGTGAAAGTGGTTTGAATGATCTTCCCTCCCTGGATGCCCTTGGTGTTGGTAAACGTGAGGAACAGGATCATAATTATTGCAAGAACATGCGCTGCCGATATGCGCACAAATCCCAGGTCCATCAGGATATTATTTTCTCCTACCGCCGGTATTAAATAAGCTGTAAAACGACTGAATGCAACGGCAACAGCGGCAATGGTAGCGGTTTGTATCACTGCAAAGAAACTCCAGCCGTACATGAACCCTATCAGGGGGTTGTAAGCTTCTTTCAGGTACACATACTGTCCGCCCGCTTTTGGATACATGCTGCTTAATTCGCCATAGCTTACAGCAGCTGTAACGGTCATGAAGCCTGTGATCACCCAAACAGCAATCAGCCAGCCGGCCGAGCCTACATTTCGTGTTATGTCTGCGCTAACGATAAAGATGCCGGAGCCGATCATCGAGCCTGCAACGAGCATAGTAGCATCAAGCAAACCAAGTGATGGTTTGAAAGAGGATGGTTGGTTGGTCATAAAGGATTAATAAGGCGGAAGATAAGGAAATAATCAGCTATTCAGCCTGTCCAATGCAATTGTCCTGCCGGTTGGAAGAAAATTCAGGCCGGTTGGAAAAATGCTATTCTTCGCCCTCATGCGCGTGTCTAAGTTTGCTCCGGTTCAATCACAAAAAGAAAATTAATTACTATGCAAACAAAGGACATACAAGGGAAATTATGGAGTTCTGCGCCCGCTGACTGGGCTAAGTATCTTGAACCCACTTTCATCCCGATGTATCATAATGTTTTAAGTCAGATACAGCTCGATGAAGAAAAGATGCTGCTGGATGCCGGTTGCGGCTCCGGTCTTTTCCTTAGCATGGCTGCCGCCACCGGCGCTGTTGTTCATGGAATAGATGCAGCTCCCGGCCTGCTTGCCATCAGCAAAGAAAGGCTACCCGGAACTACACTGTTAATAGAAGATCTGGAGGCATTGCCTTTTATCGATGGCACATTTGATGTTGTTACCGGTTTCAATTCTTTTCAATACGCCGGCAGTTTTGAGAATGCTTTGGCCGAGGCTGCGCGTGTTGTAAAGAAAAATGGAAAAGTAGTAGTAGGCATCTGGGGCAAAGAAGAAGTATGCGAATCAGCAACTGTGCATCGCGCTGTTATAGATCTGCTGCCTCCTCCGCCGCCGGGAACGCCAGGACCATTCGCATTAAGTGAAGAAGGGAAGATAGAATCCTTTTGCAAATCTGCAGGACTAAAGGTGATCAATAAGCAAACTATATTCTGTCCCTGGCAACTCACCGGCGATGATGCATTGCTGGCTGCATTTATGTGTACAGGCCCCTGTGTTAAAACCGCAGATATTGTTGGTGAAGAAGCTGTTCACAATGCCATCATAACAAGCGCACAGCCGTATGGTATTACAGATGATGTATACTATATGAAAAATTATCTCACGGTTTTTATTACAGAAAAAATATCGTGAGAACAAAAATGCCGGTTCCATTGAATGAAACCGGCATTTTTTATTAATTTCTTTTATTAATTCTTCTTGTTCGGTTTATTCGCCTTGTAAAATGTGTTGAGACCTGAAACAACGTCACGGGTGATGTTGTAAACAGTATCCTTGTAATAGATAAGACTTTGCTCGTTTGTAATAATGTAGGTGTAGCCCTTGTCTTTATTAAATTCTTTGAGATAGTCGGAGATTTCCTTATTCACATCCATCAGCATCTTCTGGTAATCGCTTTTGATATCTTCATCCAGTTGCTGTTTTTTGTTCTCATAGTTAACCTGCATTTGCTGGTACTCACGGTTCATAGCCTCGCTTTCAGCCTGCGAAATGTTAGCGCCCTTTTGTTGCCATTCGGCTATCTTTTTCTGGTAGCTGCTCTTTAAGGTATTGAGCTGGCTGTTCATGTTCTCTTCTTTCTTTCTCAGGATATCACGGATCTCTTTTACATGCTCATAGTTGCTTTCTACGGAGTCCATATCAAAATAAGCCATCCTGAACTGGCTTACAGGCGCTTCGGCAGTTACCACTTCCCTGGTACTGCTCTTTGCTTTGCCAGGTTTTGAAAACTGCATATAAAATAATATGCTGACCAGCACGAGAGATAGAATACTTAATCCGAGAGCAACTTTATTCATGCACAGTATTTTTTGCAATTTAGAGCCTTTGGAGGATTGCAGGCTTAGGATTAACAGGACTTTTTAATTAAAAAAGCAAAGGCAAAATGTAAAAAAGTGTGGCATTTGAGCGCCACACTTTTTATATTTTAAATTTTACTTTTTAACTGCTACTCCTCTTCGTCAAACGTCATGGCCTCGCGGGTAGTCTGCAACAGTTCGTATTCTTCTTTGCTTCCTACGATCATGTTTTCAAATTCCCTCAAACCTGTACCTGCAGGTATCAGGTGACCAGTGATAACGTTCTCCTTCAGGCCAAGCATTTCATCGCTCTTGCCTTGAATGGCGGCTGAGCTAAGCACCTTGGTAGTTTCCTGGAACGAAGCCGCTGATATCCAGCTTTGCGTACCCAGTGAAGCCTTGGTGATACCCAGCAATGAAGGCGCAGAAGTAGCGGGTTGCGCATCGCGGAACTCCACCAGTTTCTTATCGTTCCTGCGAAGGATGGAGTTTTCTTCCCTCACTTCTCTCAGGCTAACGATCTGGCCTGCACGCAGTTTGCCAGATTCGCCCGGATCACTCACTACTTTCTTATCAAAGATCCAGTCATTCTCATCCAGGAATTCGAACTTGTCAGTCAGGTCCTCTTCCAGGAATTTCGTATCGCCCGGATCAACAATAGTAACCTTGCGCATCATCTGCCTAACGATCACTTCAATGTGCTTATCGTTGATACGCACACCCTGTAAGCGGTAAACTTCCTGTATCTCGTTCACTACGTATTCCTGAACTGCAAAAGGTCCTTTGATAGAGAGAATGTCAACAGGAGCTACCTGTCCATCGCTCAGCGGAGCGCCGGCCTTAATGAAGTCGCCATCCTGAACCAGGATCTGGCGGGTCAAAGGCACCAGATATTTCTTGATAACACCGTCTTTAGCTTCTACAATGATCTCCCTGTTACCGCGCTTGATAGCTCCAAACGAAACCACACCATCAATCTCACAAACTATTGCAGGGTTGCCCGGGTTACGTGCTTCGAACAATTCCGTTACACGCGGCAGACCACCGGTAATATCTCTCAGTTTACCAAGTATCCTCGGGATCTTCACAATAACCTGTCCTGCACGAACGTCTTCAGCTTCTTCCATCACAATGTGCGAACCAACGGGAAGGTTATATGATTTGATCTCACCACCATTTCCTTCAACAAGCAATGATGGGATCTTGGTCTTATCTTTTGTTTCGATAACCACTTTTTCGCGGTGACCTGTTTGCTCATCGGCCTCTTCGCGGTAAGTGATACCTTCAATTACATTCTCAAATTTGATAGAGCCCTGGATCTCGGCAACGATAACGTTGTTGTACGGATCCCATGAACAGATCGCTTGTCCTTTCTCTACTTTCTGTCCGTCTTTCACCAGCAGGGTAGCTCCGTAAGGAACGTTGTTGGTGATCAGCAGGCGGTCGTTCTTCAGGTCCATGATACGCACCTCACCGGTACGGCCAATTACAACCTGGATCTTCTCGCCTTCACTGTTCTCTGTGGCTACAGAGCGCAATCCGTCGAACTGGATATTTCCTTCGAACTTGGCAGTCAGCGTAGATTCTACCGAAGCAGAACCGGCCACACCACCCACGTGGAAGGTACGCAGGGTAAGCTGTGTACCAGGCTCACCGATGGACTGTGCCGCAATGATACCTACTGCATCGCCTCTCTGTGCCAGGTAACCTGTTGCCAGGTTCTTGCCATAACACTTCACGCACACACCACGCTTGCTTTCGCAGGTAAGAACGGAGCGGATCTCAACGGTTTCAATACCCACTTCTTCAACCAGCTTCGCATCCTCAGACGTGATCTCTTTACCGGCAGTAATAACAACCCTGTCGTTCAGCGGATCGTATACATCATGCAGAGACATACGTCCTTCGATCCTGTCGGAAAGCGGTTCAATTACGTCTTCATTATCTTTCAGCGCACTGGTGGCAATACCACGCAATGTGCCGCAATCTTCTTCTGTGATCACCACATCCTGCGATACGTCAACTAAACGGCGTGTCAGGTAACCTGCATCGGCTGTTTTCAAGGCAGTATCCGCAAGACCTTTACGCGCACCGTGCGTGGAGATAAAGTAATCCAACACGTTCAGTCCGCCTTTAAAGTTCGAAAGGATGGGGTTCTCGATGATCTCGGAACCGGTAGAGCCGGATTTTCTCGGCTTCGCCATCAATCCCCTGATACCGCAAAGCTGCTTGATCTGCTGCTTGCTGCCACGGGCGCCGGAATCCAGCATCATGTACACTGAATTGAAGCCTTGTTTATCGTGCGCCAATTCGCGTATGAGTGTTTCCGTAAGGCGTGTATCCACACGGCTCCAGATATCTACTATCTGGTTATAACGTTCGTTGTTGGTGATGAGACCCATGTTATAGTTCTCCCACACTTCATCAACTTCTACTTTTGCGTTTTCCAGCAAATCAGCTTTTATCTCAGGGATGATAAGGTCGTTAATGTTGAACGACAATCCACCCTGGAATGCCATGCGGAATCCAAGCTGCTTGATATCATCCAGGAATTTTACTGCCTTTGCAACATCAGCGATCTTAATGATATCGCCGATGATTTCACGCAATGATTTCTTAGTGAGCAATGCATTCACAAAGCCTACTTCTTTCGGCACGTGCTGGTTAAAGATCACGCGACCAACTGTAGTTTCTATCAGCTTTCTCTTCAACTCTCCGCCTTCGCGAACAGTGCTCTTCACTTTGATGTTTGCATGCAGGTCTATTCTTCCTTCATTATAAGCGATGATCACTTCTTCAGAAGAATAGAATGCCTTGCCTTCTCCGCGAACTTTGAGTTCATCGGTAGATTTTTTACCCTTGGTGATGTAGTACAGGCCCAACACCATGTCCTGTGAAGGAAGTGTGATAGGCGTACCGTTCTGCGGGTTCAGAATGTTGTGCGATGCCAGCATCAGCAATTGCGCTTCCAGTACGGCAGCGTTGCTCAGCGGCACGTGCACGGCCATCTGGTCACCGTCGAAGTCGGCGTTGAACGCCGTACATACCAGCGGGTGCAATTGAATGGCCTTGCCTTCAACCAGTTTTGGCTGGAAAGCCTGGATAGATAAACGGTGCAGCGTTGGGGCACGGTTCAGCATCACAGGATGGCCTTTCAGAATATTTTCAAGGATATCCCAAACAACAGCTTCTTTTCTGTCAACCAGTTTCCTGGCGCTCTTCACTGTTTTTACAATACCTCTTTCAATGAGTTTACGAATAATGAACGGCTTGAAAAGCTCTGCCGCCATGTCTTTAGGTAAACCGCACTCGTGCAGCTTCAACTCAGGACCTACCACAATTACAGAACGGCCTGAGTAGTCAACACGCTTACCCAAAAGGTTCTGGCGGAAACGGCCTTGCTTGCCTTTCAATACATCAGACAATGATTTCAAAGCGCGGCCACCTTCAGCTTTAACAGCGTTTGATTTACGGCTGTTATCGAAAAGACTGTCCACAGCTTCCTGCAGCATACGCTTCTCGTTACGAAGGATCACCTCAGGAGCTTTGATCTCCAACAGGCGCTTCAAACGATTGTTGCGGATGATCACCCTGCGGTAAAGATCGTTCAGGTCAGAAGACGCAAAACGTCCACCATCCAGCGGCACCAGCGGGCGCAGCTCAGGCGGAATTACAGGAATATATTGCATAACCATCCACTCAGGGCGGTTGGTAATTCTTCCGTTTGCATCACGGAAAGCTTCTACAACGCTCAAACGCTTTAAGGCGTCTGCTTTACGCTGCTGTGAAGTTTCAGTGGCTGCAGCATTGCGCAGGTCGAACGACAATTGGTCGAGGTCGATGCGCTGCAGCATATCATGCACTGCTTCGGCACCCATCTTGGCGATGAACTTATTGGGATCATCATCAGGCAGGTACTGGTTGTCTTTCGGTAATGTATCCAGTACTTCCAGGTATTCTTCTTCAGTAAGAAGATCGCCGGGGTTCTGGCCCTTATCTGTACGGATACCTGGCTGTATCACCACGTACCTTTCATAATACACGATGCTTTCCAGTTTCTTGGAGCTTACGCCCAGCAGGTAGCCGATCTTGTTAGGAAGGCTCTTGAAATACCAGATGTGCACTACAGGCACAACCAGCTTCAGGTGACCCATGCGCTCACGGCGTACTTTCTTTTCGGTCACTTCAACACCGCAACGGTCGCACACGATACCCTTGTAACGGATACGCTTGTACTTTCCGCAGGCGCACTCATAGTCTTTCACGGGACCGAAGATCCTTTCGCAGAACAAGCCATCACGTTCAGGCTTATACGTACGATAGTTAATAGTTTCAGGCTTCAACACCTCACCATAGCTTCTTTCCAGGATAGAATCCGGCGAAGCAAGTCCAATTGTTATTTTGGAAAAACTGGACCTTGGACGATTATCTTTCTTTAAAGCCATATTGATGTTTCTGATTATTAGTTAGTCAATCAAGTCATTGGTCATTGAGTCATTTGATCATTGAGCCATTCAAAAATGACTCAATGACTTACTGACCTAATGACTTATTCAAATTTCAGATCAAGACCCAATCCCCTCAATTCATGCACTAACACGTTGAATGATTCCGGTATGCCGGCGCGTGGAATATTATCACCTTTCACGATGGATTCATAAGTTTTTGCACGGCCTATGATATCATCGGATTTGATTGTAAGCAATTCCTGCAGAATGTTTGCTGCGCCATAAGCTTCCAGGGCCCAAACCTCCATCTCACCAAACCTCTGACCACCGAACTGTGCTTTACCACCCAACGGCTGTTGCGTGATAAGGCTGTAAGGTCCGATAGAACGGGCGTGCATTTTATCATCCACCATGTGGTGCAGCTTGATCATATAGATCACGCCTACCGTTGCTTTCTGGTGGAAGCGCTCGCCTGTTTCACCATCACTCAGGAAAGTGTGGCCGAACATCGGCAGGCCTGCACTCTGGCAATACTCTGCAATCTCCTCTGTGGAAGCTCCATCAAAGATGGGCGTTGCGAACTTAACTCCCAGCTTCTGACCGGCCCAGCCCAGTACAGTCTCATAGATCTGTCCAAGGTTCATACGGCTCGGTACACCAAGCGGGTTAAGTACAATATCAACCGGTGTTCCATCTTCAAGGAACGGCATATCTTCCGCACGAACGATCTTTGCAACAATGCCTTTATTACCGTGGCGGCCGGCCATTTTATCACCCACTTTCAGCTTACGCTTAACAGCCAGATAAACCTTAGCCAGCTTCAATACGCCCGCAGGTAATTCATCACCGATTGAGATGTTGAATTTTTCGCGCTTGTATCTTCCTAATTCTTCGTTGTACTTAATGTTATAGTTATGCAGCAATGTATTGATCTGATCATCGATAGTTGCATCACCTGTCCAGCCCAATGGGTTCACATTCTGGTAATCGATGCCACCCAGGTTCTTGGCTGTGAATTTTGCACCTTTTCCGATCAATACCTCACCGAAGTTATTAGACACGCTTGCAGATGGTTTTTCTTTAACCAGCATCTGCAATTTGCTCAGTAACACCTCCAGCAGGTCTGCTGTATTCTTCTCGTGTATCTTCTCGATCTTTTCCAAAGCGGCCTTCTCACGAACCTTTGCATTCTTATCTTTCTTGGCGCGCTGGAACAGCTTTTTGCTGATCACAACACCCTCGATTCCGCTTGGCGCTTTCAACGATGCATCTTTTGCATCACCGGCTTTATCACCAAAGATGGCCCTTAAGAGCTTCTCTTCAGGAGTAGGATCGCTTTCGCCTTTAGGAGTGATCTTACCGATCAGGATATCTCCTTCTTTAATAGAAGCTCCTATGCGAATAATACCATTTTCATCCAGGTCTTTGGTTGCTTCTTCGCTCACGTTCGGAATATCCGGTGTAAGCTCTTCTTCACCAAGCTTGGTATCGCGCACTTCCAGTTCATATTCAGAAATGTGAACAGAAGTGAACAGGTCTTCACGAACTACTTTTTCACTGATCACGATGGCATCCTCGAAGTTGTAACCTTTCCATGGCATGAATGCCACTTTCAGGTTGCGGCCCAGTGCCAGCTCTCCGTCTTTGGTAGCATAGCCTTCTGTAAGGAAGTCGCCTTTCTTCAACCTTTGTCCTTTCTTCACAGCGGGCTTCAGGTTAATAGAAGTTTCCTGGTTGGTCTTTGCAAACTTTGTGAGCCTGTAAACCCTCAGGTCTTCCTCGAAGCTTACGAGGCGCATCATTTCATCACGCTCGTAGCGGATGTGGATCTCATTTGCATCCACAAATTCTATCACACCATCGCCTTCTGCGTGAATCTGGATCCTTGCATCACGGGCAGCTTTGCCTTCCAGTCCTGTACCCACGATCGGGTTTTCAGGACGGATCAGCGGTACCGCCTGGCGTTGCATGTTCGATCCCATCAGCGCACGGTTGGCATCATCATGCTCAAGGAAGGGGATCAGGGAAGCGCTCAGACCAACAATCTGGTTAGGCGCTACGTCCATGAACTCTACCTCACCTTTATCAAGTATCGGGAAGTCGCCGGTCTGGCGGCTTACTACTTTCTCTTCAACAAATTGTCCTTTTTCATCCAGCGGTGCATTCGCCTGCGCGATCTTAGCCACATCTTCTTCTTCTGCGCTCAGGAACGTCAGCTTCTTCATATCCACTTTGCCATCGTTCACTTTACGATAAGGCGTTTCAATGAAGCCCATCTCATTGATCTTGGCGTGAACGCAAAGCGTTGAGATAAGACCGATGTTCGGACCTTCCGGCGTTTCAATGGTACACAAACGTCCGTAGTGTGAATAGTGCACGTCACGTACCTCAAAGCCTGCACGTTCGCGGCTCAGACCACCGGGTCCGAGTGCGGAGATACGACGCTTGTGCGTGATCTCGCTCAGCGGGTTCGTCTGGTCAAGGAACTGTGAAAGCTGCGATGTACCGAAGAATGAATTGATCACCGAAGAAAGTGTTCTTGCATTGATCAGGTCAACTGGTGTGAATACCTCGTTATCTCTTACGTTCATTCTTTCGCGGATGGTTCTTGCCATACGTGCAAGACCAACACCGAACTGCGCGTACAATTGCTCACCTACAGTGCGCACACGGCGGTTGCTCAGGTGATCGATATCATCTATCTCCGCCTTTGCGTTGGTTAAACGCACGAGGTATTTGATGATCTCGATGATGTCTTCTTTGGTAAGCGTTTTCTGATCGAGTGGTTGGCTCAGGTTCAACTTGCGGTTGATCTTGTAACGGCCAACTTCTCCCAGGTCGTAACGCTTATCGCTGAAGAATAATTTATCGATGATGCCTCTTGCAGTTTCATTGTCCGGGGCATCAGCACCGCGCAACTGGCGATAGATGTGCTGAACCGCTTCCAGTTCACTGTTAGAGGTATCTTTATTTAAAGTGTTATAGATGATCGCGTAATCGCCACCTACATCTTCTTTCTGAATGAATACGCTTTTCACGTCCATCTCGGAGATGGTCTCGATCGCTTCTTCATCAAGAATAGAATCGCGCTCCAGCACTATTTCGTTACGCTCAATAGAAACCACCTCACCGGTATCTTCATCCACAAAATCTTCTACCCAGCTTCTCAGCACGCGGGCAGCAAGTTTTTTGCCGATGTATTTCTGCAGCGCTTTTTTATCAGCCTTTACTTCATCGGCCATGCCGAAGAGCTCAAGGATGTCTTTATCGGTTTCATAACCGATAGAGCGCAACAATGTGGTTACGGGGAATTTCTTTTTACGATCGATGTATGCGTACATCACGTTGTTGATGTCCGTAGCAAATTCCATCCACGCGCCTTTGAAAGGGATCACGCGGGCAGAATAGATCTTAGTGCCATTGGGGTGTATCGATTGCCCGAAGAATACGCCAGGCGAGCGATGCAACTGCGATACCACTACCCTTTCAGCTCCATTGATCACAAATGTGCCTCTTGGAGTCATGTAAGGAATGTTACCGAGGAATACATCCTGCACGATGGTCTGGAAGTCTACGTGCTCCTCATCGTTACAGCTCAAACGAAGTTTGGCTTTGAGGGGAACAGCGTAAGTAAGACCACGCTCCATACACTCTTCGATAGTGTAGCGGGGAGGATCGATAAAGTAGTCCAGGAATTCCAGCACAAAGATGTTCCTTGTATCTGTAATAGGGAAATTCTCCCTGAATACACGGAACAGGCCCTCGATATTTCGTTTATCGGGCGTTGTCTCTAACTGGAAAAAGTCTTTAAAAGACTGGATCTGTACTTCGAGAAGGTCGGGTGCATCGGCTAAGTGCTTGATCTTGCCAAAATTCACCCTGGTGTTCATTTTTGTAGAAGACATATCTAAATTAAACCGGTTTTAGATAGTTACAGGACGTACAAATCACTATTCATCTTGCCTCTATTAGAAACAAAATAACTGATGATCAATTATTTATGCATGATTTGTAGCGTGCCAAATATATTTTCGCGAAAATAAAGGAGAGCAAAGGTAGCCAATTGGCCTGAAAAACAAGCAAAAATTTGCTAAAGCGTTAATTAGCTGATGTGGTGATTAGCTGATGAGCTAATTAAGGACGGTTTCCTTTAATGCCTAATAAAAAACTCCCCGCATTGCAGGGAGTCTTATATTTTAGGAATAATCAGCTTATCAGCTAATCATTACATCAGCTAATCCTTATTGTACTTCAACCTCAGCGCCAGCTTCTTTCAGCTTAGCAACCAGTGCATCAGCATCAGCTTTGCTCACGCCTTCTTTTACAGGCTTCGGAGCGCCGTCAACCAGGTCTTTCGCTTCTTTCAGTCCAAGGCCGGTCAGGTCTTTTACAATTTTAACTACGTTCAGTTTGTTAGCACCAGCCGCTTTCAGGATCACATTGAAAGAAGTTTTCTCTTCAGCAACAGGAGCACCACCAGCAGCAGGGCCGGCAGCAACAGCTACAGCAGCAGCTGCAGGTTCGATACCATATTCATCTTTCAGGATCTTAGCGAGCTCGTTTACGTCTTTAACTGATAAGTTTACGAGTTGTTCAGAAAATGCTTTTAAG
>JBAVMD010000594.1:0-6454 GCA_049689695.1 Chitinophagaceae bacterium
GTGCCGAGATATGGATTTACGATCTTGTCGCTATTGCTGAGCCAATAAGCTTCTTCATCATCATTAAAGGCCATGGGGCAATGCTGATGATAGATCACTTCTCCTTTATACCGAACGGTGCGCACCAGGTTGTACAGGTGTTCTGACAGGGTGTAGAACGAACGGCGTTTCTGTTCTATGTTGTTTTCTCCCAATATGCCTTTGGCTTCGGCGGTAACGCTCTGGCTGAAGCTTTTTGCAGTTTCTACTATGCTGCTGTCGGCCTTTAGCTCCTGCATGGGCAGTCCGTCTGCTTTTGCCTGGATATCAAGAGCGGCTTTGTTCACGGCAACCGTATCCCAATTCACAAATCCATCGCGCAGCGAATAATAAGTAGACATAAGATTGGTAAAAGACGCCTGGAACGCATCGGACACATTGTTCACTGTGAGCGGAACAGGTTCTTTGTTCTCTGTAGTGTCTTTTGGCTTACCTGTAAGCCAGTAAATAAGGAATGCAACAATGGCGACCACTACCAGGGCTATAATGAATTTCTTCATCAGGGAAATTTTTGGCAAAGTTAATTGAAGGGACGGCTATTTTTGTATTTCATTAAAATAAGGCCCGGGAAACAAGGCACAGGAAGCAAGAAAAGGATTAAGCAGTTCGCTTTGATCTTATTATCCCTTTCTTGCTTCCTGTAGCTTGTATCTTGCGCCTTAATTACAATTATATGCTGGCAGGACTTACAAACGTGACCTTTGAATTTGGAGCAAGGACTATTTTACGCGATGCCACCTGGCACATCCAACCCAATGAACGGATCGGACTGATAGGCTATAATGGTACCGGCAAATCCACCATTCTTAAACTGTTGGTAGGCGAATACCTGCCTTCTGAGGGCTCGGTAGACCGCAGCCGCAGCACCAGTATCGGTTATCTGCATCAGGACCTTCTGAGCTTTGACACCAGCGATTCTATCCTGAATGTTGCGCTCGGCGCCTTCGAACGTATTCTTCAGCTGGAAAAAGAGATCGAATTGCTGGGAAAGCAGCTCGAAGCATCCGGGAATGATATGGACGAGAAGCTGCTGAACCAATACACCGATAAGCTGCATGAGCTGGAGACCCTGGGCGGATACACTATTCATCATAAGACCGAGGAAGTACTGCAGGGACTGGGGTTTGCGCCCGCTGACCTGAAACGCCCCTACCGCGAATTCAGCGGAGGCTGGCGCATGCGCGTGCTGCTGGCAAAAATGATCCTGCAACAGCCTGACCTGCTGCTGCTGGATGAGCCTACCAACCACCTTGATCTTCCTTCAATCGAGTGGCTGGAAAAATATTTGCAGCATTACCAGGGCTCGGTAGTGATCGTGAGCCACGATAAATATTTCCTGAACAGGATGGTCACCAAAATTGTAGAGGTGTACCAGAGAGAGCTGAACATTTATACGGGCAATTATGATCATTATGAAAAAGAAAAAGCAGAACGTGTAGAAATACAGCAGCGCGCTTTTGAGAACCAGCAGGATTACATTCGTCAGCAGGAAAGATTTATCGAGCGCTTCAAGGCGAAAGCCTCGAAAGCAACACAGGCCCAGAGCGCCATGAAGCGATTGGAAAAACTCGACCGCATTGAAGACGTAGAGATAGAGCGGCCTAACATCCGCATCAATTTCAGGGTAGATAAAACACCTGGGAAAGTGCTGGTTGAACTGAAAGACGTTACCAAAAAATTCGGCGATAATACGATCGTGCAGGATTCGAACGCAGAAATAGACCGTGGTGACAAGATAGCGCTGATTGGTGCCAACGGTAAAGGAAAATCCACCATGCTGCGCATTATAGCAGGCACAGAATCATTTAAGGGCGAAAGAAGATGGGGCCATAACGTGGATGAAAGCTTTTATGCGCAACACCAGTTGGAAGCATTGAACGTGAACAATACTGTACTTGATGAAATGAAAGAGGCAGGCAGCCAGAAGACCGAGCTGGAGCTGAGAACTTTGCTTGGCTGTTTTCTTTTCAGCGGCGATGAAGTGGAAAAGAAGATCAGGGTATTAAGCGGAGGTGAAAAAGCAAGGGTGGCGCTGGCAAAAACGATCATCAGCAAGGCAAATTTCCTTTTGCTGGACGAGCCTACCAACCACCTGGATATTCATTCTGTTGAATTGCTGATAGACGCGTTGAACAGGTATGAAGGCAGCTTTATTTTAGTGAGCCACGACCGTTATTTTGTTTCAAAGACGGCCAACAAGATCTGGGAGATCGTAGATCATGAACTGAAATCTTTCGATGGCGGATATGAGGAGTATGTGGATTGGAAGAAGAGAATGGCAGACCTGAAGGTCAAGGAACAAGGGACAAGGGACAAGGTACAAGAGCCTGTGGGTAAAGCACAGGAAAACAAGGGACAAGCTACAAGGGACAAGGCACAAGCAGGCAGCCAACCTCCAACTTCCAAGGTCCAACCTCCAACTTCTCCCGATAGCTATCGCGGCCAACCTCCAACTGATAATCGCATTCGCGATCTCAAAAAAGAACTTCAAAAACAGCAGCGTATTTTTCAGCAGCTCGAAGAAAAGCTTGCAAAGATGAATGCGCAGAAAACACAACTCGCAGCAGCGCTTGCTGACCCATCTACCTATGCCGATAAGGATAAATTCATCAAGGCAGAGAGCGACTATAAAAAATCGGAAACAGAATTGGCACAATTAAATTCCCAATACGAGCAGGTTTTTGAGAAGATCATGGAGATTGAGGCTCAGATAGCTGAGTAGGGCACAAGGCACAAGGTGCAAGGTGCAAGGTGCAAGGTGCAAGGAACAAGGAACAAGAAGCAAGTTAAGAAACAAGTTGGGAAGCGCAGCGACCTACTTGTGCCTTGTGTCTTGTACCTTGTGCCTTTCACCTTGCACCATGTGCCTTAATTAACTAATTTGTGGGTGTTCTATGAAACCCTGGCTTACCCTCTGCTGTTGCCTTTCCCTTTTGTTCGCGTCCGCACAGGATGCAGGCAAGCGTCCTACTATTGGTCTTACATTCAGCGGCGGCGGAGCTAAAGGGCTCGCTCACATCGGCATCTTAAAAGCAATTGATTCGGCAGGACTTAAGGTTGATTACATCACCGGCACCAGCATGGGCGCCGTATTGGGTGGATTATATGCTATTGGTTATTCCGGCGATACGCTTGAAAAAATGGCGAGAAGCATAGACTGGGACCTGCTGCTCACCAACCAATCTTCTGTACGCGGCCTGTTCATGGAAGAAAAAAGCGAGTACAGCAAATACGTAGTAGAACTTCCTTGGGTGCAGCATGGGTTCCGCCTGCCAACCGGTGTGCTGGAAGGCCAGGAGCTGTGGCTGAAGCTTACCGAATTGTTTGCGCCCGTGTACGATAAAAAATTCTTCTCACAGTTCAATATCCCTTTCCGCTGTATTGCCACAGATGTAGGCACCGGCGAAGCAGTGGTGCTTACCAAGGGTGAGATCGTTTCCGCCATTCGTTCAAGCATGGCCATTCCTTCTTTGTTTACCGCAGTGGATAACGATGGCAAGCGCATGGTGGATGGCGGCATTGTTCGCAATTTTCCTGTGCAGGACGTTAAGGAGATGGGAGCCGACATTGTGATCGGCAGCAATGTTGCAACCGGATTGCTGGCTTCAGATAAAGTAAGGAATGTGATCCAGGTACTATTGCAGGTTGCTTTCTTTCGCGAAGCCGAAGACAACCGGAAAGAAGTTCCGCTTTGTAATATCTATATCTCTATGCCGCTGCAGGATTATTCAATGGGCAGCTTTGGGCAGGCAGACGATATCCTGCAAATCGGCATCGATGAAGGAAGAAGGCTTTATCCGCGTTTTAAACACCTGGCAGATTCACTGGATGCTATTTACGGAGTACGTGAACAGCGTGCAGAAAGATTGCCGCCGCTGGAAGAAGTATATATTTCATCTGTTGATGTTAAAGGGACAAATGAAACCACTGTTGATTTTTTTCTGCATACCATGGATTTTGAAGCGAACAAACGATACTCCATCGGCAAGTTGAATTCCATGGTGCGTAACGCTTATGGCACGCGTTATTACAATCGCATCATTTATGCGCTTATTCCGCAGGAAGATGGCAGTTGCAAAATTGCGTTTGAAGTAGCGGAGAACCCGCTCACTTTTGCCAAGTTCGGCATTCACTACAACCGGTTTACAGGTATTGGATTGATAGGTAATGTTACTTCACGCAATTTCTTTATTAAAAATTCACGCAGCCTTGTATCGCTGAACATTGGTGAAACATTCAGGGTAAGAGGCGAACATCTGCAATATGTAGGACGCAGGAAAGATATTTCACTTTTGCTGAGCACGCAGTTTGACCGGTTCGACATCGCTACCTACGAGCAGTTCAGGGCGGACGGCGTGTACAACCAGAATTATTTTGTTTTCGATGGCAGGCTGCAATATTCCTCCAGCCGCGATTTCAGCATCGGTTTTGGACGAAAGTTCGAATGGGTTTATTATAGCCCAACCATTTCAAACAGGCTTTCCTTCAAAGGAAATAATGATTTCAATACGAATTATTTATTTACTGCTTATAATCGTCTCGACAGAAATAATTACCCGCGCAGGGGAATGAAAATAGATGGCGTGATCGAAAGAGTTGGCCGCCAGCATCCCGATGTACAGTTTTTTTTCGATGGTGAAGAAGTAACTGATCCTGACACCACGGATATTACAACAACTCCTTATTCACGTTTTTTATTAAACGTAGAAGGCCACACTCCCATCAGCAAAAAAAGCACGCTTACACTGGGCCTGCAGAGCGGCGTTAATTTTAAATACCAGCGGCATATCATGAATGAATTTGTTGTGGGCGGGCTTACAAAAATATTTCGCAACCAGGTAACTTTTGCAGGATTCCAGGAAGGCACTGTTTATGCGCCTAGCGTGCTGGCCTGCCAGGCAGGTTTGCGTTATGAGTTGTTCAACAATACTTACATCATAGGCCGTGCAAATATGCTGTTCACCAATTTTGTGAGCAAGAGCAATTTCTTCCAGAACCCTGATTTCCTCACGGGCTATGCGCTTACGTTCGCTTATAATTTTGCATTGGGGCCGCTGGAGATCAGCGCGATGTATTCTGATCAGAGCAAGCGGTTGAGCACTTATATTAATCTTGGGATCGCTTTTTAGATTAGCTGATGTGGATGATTAGCTGATCAGCTGATTAAGCGGTGAGCTGTTCAGCAATTTCTTCGGTATTTTTTAAAATGATTTCTTTTTGAATGTTCCTGCGCAGGAGAATGATGTAGTAAATAAGCCCGGCAGCAACAACGTTTATGAGGAATTCCTGGAATTGGGTTTCGCCGCCAAGGAAAATGTTGAAACCTATAAGACCCCATCCCATATGCCAGAATCCAGAGTCAGTAATACTTATTCCCATTGAAAGATGAAGCCCGGAAAAATACATCCATCCGAATGAACCAAAATTGAAGGCAATAGTTTGTGCCGCCTGGTTTATTAATGATAGGGTTAAGCCGTTTTCTTTCTTTCCGAGCAGAAGAATGCCACACACTACAGAAAAACAATAAAGCAGCAGAATAAAAAAAGTAGGTATTAAAAAGCTTCCTTCAGACAATGCACTTAAGAAGATAGTGAGCACCATAACGATGCCCACAACGCCTCCAAAGATCTGGTAAATGCCAAGCGCACGCCGGCGGGTGAGATTACTGGTTTCGAGTTTTTTGATTGCAGGGTCGAGGGACATGGGCACTAATTTAAGGAAACTAATCCTGTTCTTTCATTCTTCTGAACGTGAGGTTAATTCTCGGCCTTATAATTTTTTTTGATTTCGGTAATGCGTGAAGCCAGTTTGTTTGCGTTGCATCTTTCATTACAAGCAGGCTTCCGTTCTCCAGCATTAGCGCTGTTGTTTCTTTTGTTTTTTTATGACGAAAAGCAAATTTTCGTTCTGCACCAAAACTGAAGGAAGCAATGGGTGCATTGTGTACGAGTGTATCTTCATCATCGCTGTGCCAGGTCATTCCTTCTTCACCATCATGATATAAATTCAAAAGGCATGAATTGTAAATGGCGGATGTTTGTTCTTCTGCGATCGTTTTTAATTCAAGTAATTCCCTGGTCCACGGCAATGCCTGCTTTGTTATATTTGAATAAGTGTAAGCGTATTCGCGATCACCGTACCATGCAGCTTTTCTTTTAGTGACGATGTGTTTGCCGAAAATTACTGCTTCGTCATTTTTCCATGTAATAGTTTGTAATAGCCGGTCGAAATAATGTGATGCTTCGGTTTGAGTCATCAACTTTCCATAATAGTGAACTGTTCCATCGTATGGCAGCAGGTTTATTGTTTTATCTGTATTGAATAAATCCACGTTTATTATGACTTTTAACGCACATTTTGCTATTGAACACTTTGCTATTATTCATGCACTCACTGTCATCCCGAATCCCCGCAG
>JBAVMD010000595.1:0-2512 GCA_049689695.1 Chitinophagaceae bacterium
TTCCTGGGTAATATGCCGCAGGTATTCCCATTGGTTAAGATTGTTATCCTTGTGCACCTGGAAATCCTTAGGGATAGGGAAGGCAGGTAGCAGAATATCTTTTTTCAGATTGAGCAGCTCCACTTTATCAACGATCATTCCTGTATTGTCAAGCGCTTCAGGAATATCACTGAACAATTTGCTCATTTCCGCGGTGGTCTTAAAATAGAACTGGTCGTTGGGAAATTTAAAGCGACGGTCTTTCAAATGCACATCATCATTCACAAAATCATCATAGCCCGGCGTAGCTTTCTTTTCACCGGTGTTGATGCACAGCAGGATGTCATGCGCGTTATAATCGTCCTGGTCAACATAATGACTGTCGTTGGTAGCAATAACAGGTACATTGTATTTTTTGGAATACTCCATCAACACTTGGTTGATCTTTACCTGCTCTTTGATATTGTGCCGCTGCAGCTCGATGAAATAATCATCGCCAAACAGGTCGAGCCACCATTTGAATTCCTGCTCTGCTTTATCTGCGCTTTCATGTAAAATGGTTTGCGGAACATAAGCGCCGATGCAGCACGTGGTGGCGATCAGGCCTTCATGATATTGAAGAATCAGTTCTTTATCGATGCGGGGATACTTGCTGTAATGTCCTTCAATAAACCCGAGCGATGTAAGCTTGATGAGGTTCTGATAGCCTGTTTTATTTTTAGCGAGCAATACCTGGTGATAGCGCTCGTCTTTCTGTTCCTTGGTGAAAGATTTGCGATGGCGGTCCTGTACCACATAAAATTCACAGCCCACAATCGGTTTCACTTTCAGGGTACCATCATCGTTCTTATGCTTGTAAGCTTCAGCCACAAATTCAAAAGCGCCGAACATATTGCCATGGTCGGTAATGGCGATGGCAGGCATACCATCAGCAGCGGCTTTTTTATAGAGGCCCTGGATAGAAGCCGCCCCGTCGAGCAGGGAGAACTGGGTATGGCAATGCAGGTGCGAAAACTTCATGTACAACGATTAGTTAGCTGATCAGGGGTAAGCTAATCAGTTGATTGGAGAACCTCAAATTTCAAATTTATTCAGCTAAAGGAAAGGATAAAGTTTTTCACAGAATGTTAGAAGATTGGCTGATTGGATGATGAGCTGATTAGCTGATGAAGACCCTCTGGTCGCAATCACAAATCATTAACTTAGTTTCTCAGCAACTTATAATCAGCTAATCAGCTCATTATCATATCAGCTAATCATCCCTCTCTTGCTTTTTGGCAACAAATTTGCTATCTTGCGCGTTACCAATGTTTCTATTAAAAACAACCTTATTGAGGCGTCTTCTTATTTTAGTGTGCATCTCCGCGCTTGCGGCCAGTTGCAGTACAATAAAAAAAGCTTCCGCTCCATCCGAGCAGCAGGTAAGGACTCCCGCATCCTCTAAGTCAAAGTCGGATCCTGTTTTTATCGAGAACATTTCCTTCAAGCCCGGATCAGAAAAGAAACAAGCTGATAATATCAATATCGACAAAGGGCCGGCGAAAGAATCACATATTAAAGGATCGAATACAACTTATACTCCCGCAGCTATTGAGGTACTTCCGACCTTGCGCTTCAAATATGCCATCCTGCTTGATGCTCCTGTTGAAGAACTAAGTGACGATAGATTAATATCTTTCATGCACGATTGGTACGGCACCCGTTACAGGCTTGGCGGAGCTGATAAATCAGGGATAGATTGTTCGGCTTTCGTTCAAACATTTTTCATTGCGTTATATGGCGTGGAAGTGGCGCGCACCTGCCGAGAGCAATATCTCGACAGCCGGCGCATTACCAAAAAATTATTGCAGGAGGGAGACCTGGTATTCTTCAAAACCCGTGGTAAATCTATTTCTCACGTGGGCGTTTATCTGCGTAATAATAAATTCATTCATGCTTCTACTTCTTCAGGAGTTATGATCAGCGATCTCGGTGATGAATATTTTGCGAAGAGATATGCAGGGGCAGGGAGAGTGAAGGAATAATTAGTTACAACATAACTACTTAATATTTTATGCTGCAGGAGTAAACCCTGCAGCTTTTTTTTGCAAAATACCTTCACTTGTTATTACCGGACTCGCTCACGCCACAATAAAAATATTAACCGATTAATTGAGTATATCGAAAAATACGATAACTACCTTTGATAACTTTTTTATAAACCGATCCTGTATGGCAAAAAAAATCAAAGCGATAAAACTGGCTGATGAGAATGTACTGAGTAAAATATACTTAGTCAGACAAAAAAAGGTCATGCTGGATTACGACCTTTCAGAGCTTTACGACGTCGAAACAAAACAGCTAAAAAGACAAGTAAGAAGGAACTTAGAAAGATTCCCGGATGATTTTATGTTTGTGTTGACAACCCGCGAATACAATTCTTTAAGGAGCCAAATTGGCACCTTAAACAGGGGACAACACAGTAAATATTTACCCATGGCATTTACAGAGCAGGGCGTTGCGATGTTGTCAAGCGTATTGAACAGCCAAACAG
>JBAVMD010000596.1:0-1884 GCA_049689695.1 Chitinophagaceae bacterium
GCATATACTAAAAACGACGGATTGGTAAGATCAACATTTTGCCGGATGCCATAGCCCATTTTACGCCCATCGGCATACTCTATCAGCATATCGGGATGCTTGCGCCAGAGCCATGGCGGAATGGAATAAGTTGGGGTGCCAACTATCACTTTAATACCGGCTTTGTGCAGCCGGTCTACAATGCTGTCCATCCAGGCAAATTTGAATATGCCTTCCTGCGGCTCAAAGCCGCTCCAGGAAGATTCTGCAAGCCGCACTACCGAAACACCGGCTTCCTGCATCAGTTGCACATCTTTTTCCAGCCGTTCAGATGGCATGTATTCATGATAATAGGAAACACCGTAAAGGATGTTGTCGAATCTGATCTGTGAGAAAGAATTTTGGCAAAACACTAAGATAACTGCCAGTGTCGTAAGAATATAGTTGCGTGGCCTGTAAAAGCAATCGTTTATTGAGTTATACATCTTACTTGATTTAAGCAAACTGGTACTGCAAACACTATGAACCAGTTAATTGTAAAACTATCAACTCAAAACAAATAACCGTCCTGCTCCATACCAATAATTTTATCACATACACCATACCTTTACCGGCAAAACCCTAATCTTGATCGTCGACAATGACTTCGGTAAACTGCTTGCTACACTTTCTGAAAGCTATTTACAAAAAGAAGATGTTGCAAACGCCGATTATTATTACCGCGAATACCATAATCAGCAAAAAACAAATTGCAGAATTGATCCTGGCAATATACAATACAAGGAAAAGCTGGCTAATGCGCATGAATTTCTTGGCAACATTGCTCTTAAGCACGGCAAATACGCAAAGGCTTTCCAGGAATACAACGCGATGCGGATTTTATTTGCGTCATTGAAAAACAGATTTCCCGGAGAACTGCACTTTATAAATGGCCTTGCGGTTGCCTGTTCTAAATTAGGCGATACATTGGCAGGAAAAGGCGACCACGTCATGTCCCGGCATTATTATTTTGAGTTCTATGTACTGGCAGAATCATTTTACAATGCGGATAAGGAAACAATTGAAAGCGCTATCCTGCTTGCAGGTGCAACTGAAAGGATGGGACGTGTTTATGAAGACGATGATCAATTTGAAACAGCACTGGAATATTACAAAAAGTATAATGAACTGGCAGCGCGGCTTCATAAAGAACATCCTGCTCATGCTGAAATTAAAAGCAGGCTGGGTAACTCTTTTCACCTCATAGGAAATGTTTATTTCGAGTTGAATGAAACCGGCAAAGCATTTGATTATTTCATGAAGTTCTTCAACATAATCAAAGAACTGTGTCTCAAATACCCTGCGCATCCTCCTTTCCTGGAAGCATTATCAGTGGCTATCGATAAACTGGCCATAGTAAAAATCCGGCAAAATGAATTTTCAATGGCTGTGAGCATCTTAGAGGTTGCGTTGGCGCACGCCAAAGATATTTGCGATCAGTATCCTCAAAATGACGAATATATAAACGGGCTTGCCATAGTTTACGAAAGGCTGGGAAGGGTGCATATCTTAATGGAACAATACCATGTCGCGCTAAAATATGTGAACATATCCAGGAGACTTACAACAAAATTGCACATTAGTTATCCTGCCAAATGGACTTACACAAATAACCTCGGTTTGGCGTACCGGCATGCCGGTAACCTGTATTTTATCATGAACTTTTACACTAAGGCGCTTTATTGCTTCAATAAAATGCGCGTACTTTCCGAACAGTTATGTGCATTAGATCCGCAACGAAAAGATTTCAAGCAAAACCTTGAGACAGCAATTAAAAAAATTGCTGAGACAGAAGCCATATTAGTAACCCCGAAATAATACAAGAAGCAAGATTTTTTTTCCCAATTGTATTCAAGTAGTTTTAAT
>JBAVMD010000597.1:0-3117 GCA_049689695.1 Chitinophagaceae bacterium
GGCGTGTATTGAAGCCGGGCCTTAATCTCATTATTCCTTTCATTGAACAGATACACCGCCGCATCAGCATCCAGAACCGGTCTGTTGAAATGGAATTCCAGGCAGTAACCGCCGACCAGGCCAATGTATATTTTAAAAATATGCTGTTGTATGCGGTTCAGAACGATGATGAACAAACCATAAAAAAAGTGGCTTTCAAGTTCATCGCTGAGCGTGATCTTATGCAGGCGCTTACCCGCACGATAGAAGGCACCATACGTTCTTTTGTTGCTACAAAAAGACAGGCGGAGATTCTGGCATTGAGACGCGAGATCGTAGAATATGTTAAAGGCCAGATCGACCAGTTGCTGGAAGAATGGGGTTATCACCTGCTCGACCTGCAGATCAACGACATTACTTTCGATAAGGTCATTCTCGATTCTATGAGTAAGGTAGTAGCCAGCAATAACCTGAAAGCGGCTGCGGAAAACGAAGGACAGGCATTGCTCATTACAAAAACCAAAGCTGCCGAAGCAGAAGGTAATGCCATCAAGATAGCTGCCGAAGCCGAGCGACAGGCCGCCCAGTTGCGAGGCCAGGGTGTGGCCTTGTTCCGCGAAGAAGTGGCAAAAGGTATGAGCCAGGCTGCAGAGCAAATGAAGCAGGCCAACCTGGATACTAATGTAATTCTCTTTAGCATGTGGACAGAAGCTGTTAAAAATTTTGCAGAGTACGGCAAAGGCAATGTCATTTTCCTCGACGGTAGTGCAGAAGGAATGGAGAAAACAATGAAGCAGATACAAGCGATGATGGTGAAACAGATCGGAACAACATAGTTTTGTTTTTGGCAAACATTTAAGAAATATAAACTGCTGCCAAACGTTTTAGGCACATTTATTTACATTTACACGCAAACAAAATACGCCTTGATGAATTGGTTCCTGCTCCAGATTTCTAACCCTGCAACGAATACAGCAGTTGATTCTACACAGAATGTAGCCGCCGCCAACCAGGCGCCACCGTCCATGAACGTTATGCAGATGCTGGCGAATGGCGGACCGCTGATGATACCGTTGGCTTTGCTGTTGGTATTGGCCATCTTTTTCTTTTTCGAGCGTTTGATAGCCATCCGCAAAGCGAGCAAGATCGAGCCCAATTTCATGAACATCATACGCGATCATGTGGTCACTGGAAATGTGAGTGCTGCCCGTTCGCTGGCAAAGAACACGGATAATCCTGTCGCTAAAATGATCGATAAAGGATTACAGCGCATCGGTAAACCGATCGATGCTATTGAAAAGAGCATGGAAAGTGTAGGCAAGCTGGAAGTGTACAAGATGGAAAGGAACCTTTCTGTTCTTTCGCTGGTATATGGTGTTGCGCCGATGCTTGGATTTTTGGGTACACTTATCGGGATGCTGCAGTTGTTCTTCGGCATCAATGCAACGGGTGAATTTACACCTGCATCCATTGCGGGTGGTATCTATACAAAGATCATTACATCGGCTTCGGGTCTTATCATCGGCCTTCTTGCTTATATCGGTTATAACTTTTTGAATTCGCAGATTGATAAAACAGTAAATAAAATGGAAGCGGCCACAGCCGAGTTCATTGATATTTTACAGGAACCTACCAAGTAAGCGCTATGGATCTGAAACGAAGATTAAAATCGCATCCGGAATTACATGCAGGCGCATTGAACGATATCCTGTTCATTCTGCTGTTCTTTTTCCTTATAGTTTCTACCTTGGCCAATCCGAATGTGATCAGGCTGCTGCAGCCGAAATCCAAAAGCGATACCAAGGCCAAGCAGACGGTTATTGTCAATATCGATGCTACCGGCCGGTACGTAGTGAATGGAAAAACGGTTGATGTGCAGAACATCAGGGAATTCATTCAGCCATATATTGCCCGAGACTCCGCACAGGCTACTATTGCTATCAATGCAGATAAATCAGTTCCTCTCGATAATGTTGTTGCGGTTATGCGTATTGCCCGCGATATGGGCGTGCGTGCAGTATTGATGGTGGATAAAAATCCGTAGAAGAGGGAACGCGGATCATCAGGATCCTTTAGGATTTATCAGGATCAGCCGCTGCTATTAATTGCTCCCTCAAAATTTTCATGAACAAATCTTAATAAACCCTACCAATCCTAAAAATCCGCGTTCCCCGTAGCTTTAAATTACAACAGCCTTAACCATTCTATCCTTCCCCTGCATATCCTGCCGCACTTCAACAATATATCCCTGCAACTCAAATAGATTTTTTACTGCTTCCCCCTTCAGATAATGTATTTCCATCATCATAAATCCTCCGGCATTTAAATGTGTTAGCCCAAACTGCGCGAGTTGCTCATAAAAGATCAACGAATCATCATCAGGTACAAATAAAGCTGTATGCGGCTCGTATTCCACTACATGCTTATCTATCTCCGACTGCTCTTGGGCAGCTATATAAGGCGGATTGCTTACGATGATATCAAACATGGGCAGCTTATCTCTTTCCTGAGTATTCAGAAAATCTACGCGTACCAATTCAATCTCAACACCCTGTTCTTCCGCATTGCGTGCAGCCACCTTCAATGCGCCTTCACTGATGTCGCACGCCGTTACTTTTGCCGCAGGCAATTTCTTTTTTAATGCAATTGGAATACATCCACTTCCCGTACCTACATCCAGTATATTATACATCTTCCCACTGGCTACTCCCCATTCCCCACTCGTCTCCACCGCCCATGTCACCAGTTCCTCCGTCTCTGGCCTTGGTATCAGCACATTTTCATCTACATACAGTTTTATGCCCATGAACCATGCCTGGTGCAGAATATAATGCACCGGTTTGTGCGCCATCAATTGAGTGGTGAACCCGTCAATCTTATCGAGCTGCGGTTGCGACAGTTTTACTTTTTTATTGAGTATGCGATCGATCTTTTGCCACCCGGTAATATCTTCCATTACCCAATCGGCAATAGACTGCGCTTCGCGCTCATCGTAAATCTCATATAACCGGAACAGGAGCCGTTCCCTGGCCTCATGAATAGTCATGCGGCAAACTTAAATCATTTAGATTTGCGGCTTTGGGGTAAGGTTTCAGGTTTGAGGTTTAATGTTTAATGTTCTTACAGGCACGTAAGAAC
>JBAVMD010000598.1:0-4210 GCA_049689695.1 Chitinophagaceae bacterium
CCTTAACATGCTGTGTTTTCAACGCAGGCCATAAAAGATCTATTTCTTCTTTTATTCCTGTAGTATTAATGGCAAGTTTATCTTCCGCAAATTGTTTTGCCTCGAAAACCGGGATGCGATCGATAAAACTGATCAACCGAACAATCTCATTATTATTTAAGAAACCTGTATTGATTAAACGGGTTTGAAGAATAGTCTGCTTTTCATTTAAATTAATTCCCGTTAAGGCAACTGATGGACCGATAGCATTGATAAAGATGTCGATCAAGTTGTTCTTTTTACTATCATAATCCATACTACCTGCAGCTTCCAAAGCATCTATTGCACTATTTATTGTTGTTACCGGAAAAGAACGCGGGAATGTAGCGATTACGATTGCTTTTGCTTCATCAGCAAGCGCCCAATCCCTGTCAATAAATGCAATGAATGTTTTTACGTCTTCTTCTGTTACACCATTTAATTTAGACAGTTCACCCTGCAGTGTTTCTTTTTGTTCAGCGGCGGACAGAAGATCGTTGAATTTTGATTTATTCAATGTAAAATTGGCCTGGTAATCCTTCTGCAGTTTTTCCAGCAACTGTTTGATCTTTTCATCTTTGATCATTTTATTGTCCGGCAAAGCGCCGGGTGCAACGAGCATGAATTTCAGATCGGCGGCCTTTAACGGCGACACTTTAAACATGTCGACAGCTTTAATAAATTCCAGCGTTGCCTGCGGGGAGGAGGAAACATCCAGCCCCGTTAGTTTCCTGAGAATAATAAAATCATCTGTCTTCAGCTTTAATTTTTTTATCAGTCTCGAAGCTGTAAATAAATAACTGAGGTTACGAAAACTGAGCACTGGAATACCCGCGTTATTATCAGGGAGCAAAACCTCCAGTTTTTTCACATCCTGCTGTTTTAACTGCAGGCATACAGCAACGCTGGTTTCATAATTGCTCAGCATTTCCGTTCCGTCAACGTTCGCCGGCAACAACCCTTCCTCTATAAAACCGTTCCTGGCCTTATTCAAAAACACCTGGTGGTAAAGTGGTTTGGGCATGTCATCTTTTAACACCTTGTGCGGGATTTCTCCGTAAAAGCCAACCAGCTCATCAATTTTTATTCCTGTTCTTTCAGATAACTCCGCTAAACAGGCAGCCTTAATAAGGCATTGGGTTGCGTCGGTAGTATTGCTGGCAACATCATCATCAAACTTTTTATTACCCAATGCAGCCTGGCAAATGATCTCATCCAGTACTTCAAATTTCCATCCTGTTTTCTTTTGCAGGCGAAGGAAGCGGTGAATACGGTCAAGTCCTGCTATATCGAGATTCACGATCTCTTTTTTGCCGGTATCGCAGGAAATAATGCGTTTAGCAGGATCCCCGCCCGGCAAAAGATCATCGTACTCATGCCTGATGAAAAGATTACCTGCGTCGTCAATGTATTGTAACGACAACAACAGGTCCAGCTCTTTATAAGTAAGATTGGTTTTATCCAAAAAATGATCTACCCTTTTCATGTAATCCAAAGCAGTCCATGGCGCAGGCACATTCCATACCAGCTGCTGGTCTGCAGCCGTTGCTTTGGGAGTTACAATGATCTTTCTTTCCGCATCGGTAATTCCCAATATTTCTGCAGCAATGGATTCATCAGCGGGTGATGCGCTCACCTGGAAAGCTTTCATTAAACCTGCCCTGCTTATAGTAAAGCGATCAAAATAGGCCCTTGCCTCTGCGTGGTTCAGGTCGAAAGGAAGCTTGAATGCATATAAATTGTTGCGCAGCGCATTATAAGCGTCCTCATTCACGTATTCAGGAGCTGCCGCCAACTCTTCGGCAGACGAGAGCGTTTGCCGGAGACGGAATATTTTGTAGCCACCGCCAGGCACTGTTTTTATTTTACATACCGCTTTCTTATCCCGCAGATAATACACAGGTTCAATCATTGGAATGGTCAGGGTTTCCGTATCGAATATCATTGCATCGGCGGTAACAGGAATTCCGGCGCCCTGTAATGCAGCAAGCAAAGCAGCGGATACCGGGCCTTTTAACGGGTTGGCGCCAGCGGCCAGCGGTCCGGTATTGTAAACTATGCCGGAATCGGGAGATACAGCTTCTTCCAGCAATTCGCAGACGAGGTCGATGTATTTAACAGGAGTGTTGGCGTTCTCGCAGCCCAGATCGATATCGCCGAGGTCTGGCCTGCGCTTGAACAATACATCTTTCGCAAGCCTGCCCGTAACAGGAGATGTAACGGTAAGATCAGTAACAGACCTTTTACTCAGGAACTGAAGGATCTCTACCAGGTATGCGGCGGGACTGTATACAGAGCGGCAATGCTCGCAGGCGCAAACATCCGTCATCTTAAAAAGAGATTTCAGGTTCGGGAAATCTTTGCTTACCACTTCCAGCTTTTCTTTTAAAGTGGTTGTTTCCAGTGAGGCGATGTCCATAGCCCTCATCGTATCCTGCAACTCTCCCACTACCAGCATGGCAGCGGTATGAATGTGCTCAGCTTTCCTGAACGCTTCTTTCGCTTCCGATGCTTCAATACCAGCCTTAGCAGCTATCTCGTTTACAAAACGCATTTCGCCGGCGGCCACTATGCTTTGGGCCGAGTGAATGTTCTGTTCCAGCAACGCATTGGCTTTGCTGTAGTGCGGTATGATCCTGAAAACACGCTGAACGGATTTCAGCTCTTCTTTCATGGATTCCGTTTCCTTCCCATTCGATTTGCTTTCTTTTATAAAAAGATCGATGTTGTCCCTGGTGAGATCAAAATCTTTATTGCTATTGAGGAAGGAAACAATTTTTTCCTGGTTGAAGAATACCGGTTGCTTCTCCCTTTCCAACTGTGCGGCAAATGCTGTGGTTGGAAATTCTTTTTCCATTTTGCGCACGATGTGAGAAGCCGTTAAGCCGATAGCTTCTGTGTTTCCGGCCTCAAGGCCATTGTTACCTGCTGCTTTTTCCAGTTCTTCTACCCATCCAGTCTTGTTGAGCCTCGCCAGCTCTTTTATGTCTTCCGCCTTATCGATCTTTGAACCGGCAACCTGCGGAATAACATCACTGCCGAACCCGAATAGTTTCCCTAATTCAATCCTTGTTTTTACACCTGCCGCATCCGCTTCGCTCTTAAAGAAAGATGGATCTGTTATTTTTTCAAAGAAAACATTAAGGTTGTCTTTATTCTCTGTGAAGAGCCTGACCGCAGCTTCTATTTTACCGCCAAGCACGAAACCGGAAATGGCATCGAATGCTTTTTGAGCATGCTTACTCTTGTAATATTCGTCCGCCTGCTTCCTGTATCGTTGCAGGAGCCCGATATTCCGCTGGGATTCCTTACCAACTTTTTCACTTACGATCATTTCTTTTACAGCGGTGTCGATATCCGTTTGAACAAGCTTCGGATCCGCAAGCGCTGCATCGTACAACAGGGTTTGAGCATCTGTGCTCATGTCGATGGAGAGCCGCACACGGAATGCTTTTGAAAGATCAGCTTTCAGCAAGGTATTTTTGCGAAGCAATGCGTAAAAGAAAGCCGCATCTATCTTCGAGATCGCCTGCAGGCGATGAGATACTACCAGGTATTCAATTCTTTCAGTTGATATTTCCGTTTCCCTTGAAAGAAAGGTGATATCTGGCTTTTCTTTTGTTTTTTGCAGATCGGTTATTGGAACTTTATCTGCAAGAAAACTGACTTCGCCTAGTATGTAATCATACTCAATCACTTCCGGCTTTATTTCAGCTTGAATGGTGATATTTATTTCCTCACGTGGTGAAGCGTTGAAGCGCACCGAATGTATATCCGAAGTAAAAAGAAGTGTTTTCTTTTCTTTGGTTAATACTTTGATGGAGATATCAGCGTCTTTCCGGTTCCTGCCAACAAGCTGGCTGTGGAGCCAGGTAGTTTCGTATTTACCATCTTTGCTGGTAGTGGTTTCAGCCAGCATCACTTCAGTGCGCATGTCTCGGTCATAAATCTGCACGAGAAGATTTGGCAGAGGTTGATCGGATGTATTTGTAACTCGTCCGAGGACGACGTTGGGTTTGGTGGGAGCGGTTATGTTTGACACTTTATTAATTTTTTTATAGTCTATAAGTATATGATAAGGCAAATCTGTATTTTCTGGTAAAAGTTTCAGTAGATAAGTTTTGAAAGCTATTGCATACGTGTTCTTGTTTGCTTCCTATGCGGATGAGTGAGTTGATTTGTAGTTTTATGG
>JBAVMD010000599.1:0-3829 GCA_049689695.1 Chitinophagaceae bacterium
TGTTGGCAGTCTTGGGACAAACCGCTCATTTAATCTCACCGGTATTACAAATGGATGGTACGATTCAAATGATATTGGCAAATTAGTGGTAAGTAATCACCTGGGTGGGCCTACTTCGGTGCCGGTAGGAATAATTACAGCAGTTACCATTGGCGCAGATACTACCATTACGGTATCTTATGCTGCTCCCTCACTAACAACCGGCACATGGAATTTCTTCTGCATCTACCCGTTATTATTTACTGCCTCTTTCATGGGTGAAGTAACAGCCAACAGTCCGGATATTACCAATGTACAGTTAGACTGGGGAAACCTGTCCAACACTGTAGGCAACCTGTTAAGGACACCATGTTTTGCCACTGAAGTATATAACAACTGGATAAAAGTGAAGTCCCTCAGCGGCACTACACTTACCATGGCTGTAAACTCATATTACACGGATAACGCAGTTTATTTCAGCAATGCGGAAAGCAAATTTGCAGAAAGTGATTCCACTAATTTTGGATTAGGCACGTTCCAGAATTTGCCCTTCCCAAGCGGAGCACGCATACAACAGTTCCACATTACAAGACAAATTGAGTTTGAAGTTACCAAGAGCGGCTTTATCAACGGCTCCCCACAAGCGTCCTATCGTATGATAAGCCCTTATGTTGGCCGGTCCTTTAAACGTATATCCGCTAATTATACGGTTGACCTGGATGATGATATTATTGAAGTGGATGCATCCGGCGGCAATAAGTCAATTACGCTTCGCGAAGTGTACGATGGCTATAATCCCGGCCAATATGGAGCTAAGCTGATTTCCATCAGGAAAATAGACAGTAGTAGTAATACAGTTACCATTAATGCATATTCCGGGCAAAACATTGATGGCAACTCCAGCATTGTACTTTCATCACAGTACCAGACAAAACATATCTATTTAGGTATTAATAATTCTTACCTCGGAGGCAGCTATGAGCCTTATGTAGGATTGCTGTGATCGATTATGTTAGACAAAACGTATACTGCAATCATTATAATTTTTGGATGAGCATGTAAATCATATGCTTTACAGAAGAGTCTATAAAAAGCCCCGCCATGAATAGCGGGGCTTATCTCCAAAACTAAACTGCTATCGAAGACGCTTACCACACTTCCAGTCGGGAACACCTATCTTCAACGCCAAGCCAAAACTACCTTCCCGAACTAAAAATATCAGGTGAAAAACACCACCATTCTGATGTATTTTTCCCGCAAAACGGCGTCATTAACACATGATAAATTGTTATTAAATACATTTAATCATTGAATCTATAGCCAAATCAAAGCTTATGTCCATCTGTATCATCTCAGCTACTTCCCTGGAACTACAAAACTTTCAGCCAAATGGTACGGACATTCTGATCACTGGCCTGGGCGCTACGGCCACTACCTATCACTTAACGCATTATCTCCGCCACAAGAAGCCTTCATTAATAATTCAGGCCGGCATTGGAGGTAGCTTCAATCAGGATCTTCATCAAGGATCGGCTGTGATCATATCCGCAGATCGCTTCGCGGACCTGGGTGTTCAGGAAAACAATCAATGGAAAGACATCTTCGATCTTCAGTTGGCAGATCCGAGAGCTTCACCCTTCTCTGATGGCTGGCTACTGAACCCGCACCAGGATCTGTTGAATTCCTTATCGATGCAACAGGTAAACGCGATCACGATCAACGAGATCACTACTTTACCAGTCCGCATCCAGCAACTGAAAGAAAAATACAATCCTTCAGTTGAATCCATGGAAGGCGCTGCTTTTCATTACGTGTGTCTGCAGGAGCAAATTCCCTTTCTGCAGCTTCGCACTATTTCAAATTACATCGGTGAAAGAAACAAAGAAAAATGGGCGCTGAAGCAGGCCATTCAAAACCTGGTAGAGCATCTTCAAATCATTATCCGGCAGGTTAAGTAGGTAGCTGTTCAACTGCCATTGGTTATTTCAAAGCAGCTTACCTTCGATAATTGAAATGCTACAGGTAGCTTTAATACGGTTGGAAAAATAATATGAAGCAAAAACTTACGCTTGGATTCTCTCCCTGCCCCAACGATACTTTTATTTTCGAGGCACTCGTGAATAAAAAGATCGATACCGGCAAGTTGGAATTTGAAGTATTGATGGAAGACGTACAAACGCTTAACCGCTGGGCGCTGGAAGGGAAGTTAGATATTAGTAAGATAAGTTATGGCGTATTGCCGCTTGTTCTATCATCATATAACCTGCTTGATTCAGGCGGAGCGTTAGGAAAAGGTGTAGGGCCATTATTGATCGCAAAAAAACAGGTACCAGATATTCAATCTAATGTCCCTGATTTTACCATCGCTGTTCCCGGCGAACATACTACCGCTCATTTTTTATTCTCGCTTGCTTTTCCTGCAGCAAACAAGAAAAAGTTCATGTTGTTTTCAGACATCGAGCAGGCCGTATTATCCGGCGAGGTCGATTGCGGTGTGATCATACACGAAAACAGGTTTACTTACCAGCAAAAGGGATTGGTGAAGCTGATGGACCTTGGCGACTTCTGGGAACAAAAAACAGGTGGTCCAATTCCGCTCGGTGGCATCGTAATAAAAAAAGAACATAGTTCGCAACTACAGCAACAGGTGGATGCATTGATCAGGCAAAGTTTGCAATATTCTTTTGACCGCTATCCAACACTCAGCAATTATGTGAAAGATAATTCGCAGGAAATGAACGAAGATGTAATGCGCAAACACATTAATCTTTATGTAAATAACTATTCGCTTTCATTGGGGGATGAAGGGAAAAAAGCAGTTGATTTATTGATGGATATTTATGCTAAAACACAAAGCCCGAACGGCGAATCGTCATTAAGCTAAGCTGGTATTTTCAAACTCCGGTGTCATTGTTTGTTTACAAACCTCATTACAACCTGCCCAGGCCTTTTCCATATACTTCCAAACACCGCTTTCTTGCAAACTCATGTTCTACAATTGGTTTAGGGTAAGTGAACTCCTGGAATTCAGGCACCCATTGTTTTATATATTCAAATTTGGGATCGAACTTTTTTGTTTGCAGTGCAGGATTGAAAATACGGAAGTAAGGGGAAGCATCGCAACCGCAGCCTGCGGCCCACTGCCAGTTGCCATTATTGGCAGCAAGGTCGTAATCCAATAATTTTTCTGCAAAATAAGCTTCGCCCCAGCGCCAGTCTATCAATAAATGTTTCGATAGAAAAGAGGCTGTAACCATACGCACCCGGTTATGCATGAATCCTGTTGCATTTAATTGACGCATGCCCGCATCTACTATTGGATAACCGGTGGTGCCATTGCACCATCTTTCAAATTCTTCTTCATTGTTGCGCCAGCGTATATTCTCATATTCCTTTTTAAATGCACGGCCTTCGCCTACCTGCGGAAAATGCCAGAGGATCATCTGATAAAATTCGCGCCAGATCAGTTCATTCAGATAAGTATCGTTCAGCTTTACTGCCAGCTGAACCAGCTCGCGGGTGCTGATGGTGCCAAAGCGCAAATGAATGCCCATTCTGCTGGTAGACTTTGCGGGATAATCCCTGTCTTCATTATAATGTTTGATCAGGTCTTTGTCCGGTTCAAGCGGAGGAAATGATTCATTCACCGCACTAAAGCCCATAACAGCAAGCGAGGGAATGCGTTTAGGCGATTGCTTATAGAAATTGCCGTCATAATTTTCAACAGGATATGGCTTCTGGTAAAATGCATTCAGCTTGGCTTTCCATTGTTTACTGTATGGAGTAAAAACCTTATAAGGTTTTCCGTCGCTTTTGGTTACTTCATTTTTTTAAAAGATAACCTGGTCTT
>JBAVMD010000600.1:0-12425 GCA_049689695.1 Chitinophagaceae bacterium
GACTAAAACCTTCTTTCACTTACGACATCAAGGTTGAATTTGTTTTTGCTTCTGTTTGCGTAAAAGGAGAGATCACTAATAAAGACAAACAGACCGTTATCAGCGCATCCTGGCAGGATGAAACAAATCCGCTTGAGCTTAACAGCATCGCTGCTGCGCTTGGCTATGATGATCTGGGTATTCCACCTGAACTGGACATGGGATTAAAAGGCGTTGCACTAACTTATAATCTCACCACAGGCATTTTTGCCATAGGTGCAGATTCCGCAAACTATGGTAAGTCAGTGCTCATTGTGTTCAAACCAACAGGCGCTGCATCTTATGCTTTCTTTGGCGGATTGCATCTTGACAAGCCCATCGATCTTACCAATCTTCCGCTGGTAGGTAAAGCATTGTCCAAACTGGAAAAAGTACAGATCGATAAACTACAGGTGCTGGTAACCTCTGCCTTGATCAAGGAAGGGCAGGTAACGCAACTGAATACCATCATTACGAATTTAGGGGCTTCCTATCCCACCATTCCTTCGCAGGGCATGGCTTCCACAGTGAATTTATCCATGGAGCTCGATATCGGAACTTATGTTGTTCCTATCGGCACAGGAGTAGGCGGAACCAGCACAACCAACATGCCCGCCAACCGAAGCTCGGTGCAGGGCAAGCCTACCGGTGACACCGCAGCGCCGGTTACTTCAACGCCCGGCAATGCATCTGACGGCACTACATGGTTCAATGTACAGAAAGCAATAGGCCCTGTAATGTTCAAGCGCATCGGCATTCGCTACCAGGAATCTGTTCTGTGGTTCCTGCTGGATGCAGGCTTTTCAGAAGGCGGTCTTTCTATTGATCTTATCGGTATGGGCGTTGGCTCGCCGCTTACCAATTTCGATCCGCAATTCACACTTTCCGGGCTTGGGCTCGATTTCGAGGAGCCTGGTTTTTCAATCGGCGGAGCTTTAATGAAAGTTACTCCCGCTGGCAATGTGAAATGGGAGTATGCAGGTGGCGCAGTCATAAAAACAGCGAATTTTTCCATCAGCGCATTGGGTGATTATGCCTGTGTATATACTGACGCTTCACACACAGACACCGTTCCATCCATGTTCATTTTTGCGCAGGTGACCGGAACGTTTGGCGGCCCGCCTGCATTTTTTGTTACCGGGCTTGCAGGCGGCTTTGGATACAATTCCAGGCTGCGGCTGCCGGGCATGAACGAGCTTTATCAATTTCCTTTTGTAGCAGGCGCACAGGATCCGGCAAACCTTCCAAAAACACCGGCCGATGTTCTTCGCAAGCTGCTGGGGCTTGACGGAAGCAAGGCATGGATAACACATGAAATAGGACAATATTGGTTTGCAGCGGGACTTCAGTTCACATCATTCTCTCTTGTATCTACCAACGCATTGCTTGTAGTTGAATTTGGCAAGAGCCTGCAGTTTGCTTTGCTTGGATTGTCACGCGCAAAATTCCCGATGTCTGGCCCTGTTACTTATGCATTCATAGAATTACAGATTGAAATAATTGTTGATGCAACGCAAGGTGAATTTGCATTATCAGCTATACTTAGCCCTAATTCATACCTGCTCGATCCATCGTGCAAGCTGATGGGCGGATTTGCATTTTACATGTGGTTCACGCCCAATAAATACACGGGCGATTTTGTGATCACGCTCGGCGGCTACCATCCCAGCTTCGATCCGCCTGACTGGTACCCGCAGGTGCCACGTGTTGGCTTCACCTGGTCGCTCGACTCAACGGTTAGCATAACAGGCAATGCCTATTTTGCAATGACACCTTCCGCAGCCATGGCCGGCGGCATGCTGAGCGTTACTTTCCAGGATGGAAACCTGAAAGCATGGTTCAAGGCCTGGGCAGATATGCTGGTATATTGGAATCCATTCCATTTTGATGTGAACATCGGTTTATCCGTTGGCGCTTCTTACAGGATGGACCTTTGGATTACTACTGTGACGCTTGAAATTGAACTGGGCGCCGATCTGCATTTGTACGGACCACGCACCGGTGGTTCGGTTACTGTTCACTGGTGGATCATTTCATTCACAATTGATTTTGGCGAACCTCCTACAGGAACCCCGGCCCCATTGGAATGGGGACAGTTCCAGAAACAATTGCCTGCCAGTGCGGAGATCATTAAGATCGTTCCGGCAGATGGACTTTCATCAAACGGTTCGGCGGATATGAATAGCAGTTCGCCCTGGGCGGTGCGTCCTTCAAAATTCAGCTTCTCAATTACATCGGCCGTACCTAATTCGCAATTGCTTGTAGGCGAAGCAGGGACGGTGCTGAAAGATGGAACGCCTATCAATATTAAGCCCATGCAGGATTACAGGCAGAATGGCGATCCTGCTAAAGGCAAGAATCTGGTATCTACACACAAGATCGTGATCACAAGAAAAAAAGCAGCTAAGGCCACACAGGTTCAGGATAAAGATATTCCATGGAAGATCACGCCGAAACAATCGAACAATCCAAAGGCTTTATGGGGAACGGGTCCTCAAAGCCAGATGTCTGCCGGCAATGATCAACTGGTGACCGGCCAGCTTAACGGTTTTGATGTGGCAGCGCCTGATACAGCGATTGGATTCAGCCCGGGTACCATCGATGTAAAAAAGAATCTTTCATCAGATGAATTGCTTGCAGGCACACTGCCGGTTCAGCCGGGGCAACCTGCGCAGGGACCCATTGCAACAACCGGCAGCAATACGATACAGATCATCGGGCAGCAGATCGCAGATCCGAATTACATAAAAGCACGCGGCGCTCTGTTTGAGGCCCTTGGCAAGCTTGGCATTGTTGCAGGAACAAATGCAGACATGAGCAATTTCAAGCAACTGGCAGGGTCCATTTTCGAAGAACAGCCAATGATAATAGCGGCCGGTTAATTTTTATGAACAGCACAATCATCGAAATATGAGTAAGCAACAACAATTGCAGCCAGGGTTTGTGGAGTTTTATGATAATGAAACGCCCGGGCTGCAGGCAGCGCACTATGTTATTTCATCTACCCTGTCGTTGCCAAATGCAGATACCAATAATTATTCGCAAACGGTAACGCAGGATTTTATAGTGGCTGGCCCGCAGTTCACCATCGACCCCAAAGAAATTCATGCGATGTTCCCTGGAAATAATGCCAATGGCGATTTCAGTGAAGTGCTGCCATCACTTGTAATGGAAAACCCTGCATTGCCCTGGGAGCGTGCCATTGGCGACGACAACACCATTCCCTGGCTGGCATTGATCGTTTGCAGGGCAAATGAATTAACGCTCGATGCCGCTACCAACTCTCCGCTGCTAAGTACAACGGTTGCTGATTTTCTTAAAGAAGAAAAAGGGATTCTCAAACCTCATATAGATACTGCAGATATTCTTCCCAACATGCTTACCACGAGCATGAACAGCATTCTTATTTCAACTGAGGTATTCAGAGCAGTAATGCCCCGGCTGGTAGAACTTTCAACACTCACGCACCTGCGCGAAGTAAACCCTGAAGACAAAGCAGCAAACGAAAAAGAAGATCGCTGGTATTCTGTGATCCTGGCTAACCGCTTTCCGAAATCAAACAATCCAAACGATGATGCCGGAGTGGTGAACTATGTGCATCTTGTTTCTGTTGAAGGGCTCACCCAATACCTTGTTGATAATCCTGAATGGCCCGTGGGCATTGAAAAATTGCAGCTTGCAAGCCTGGCCTCGTGGCAATTTACCAGCGCAAAAAAACCAGGGCAAACATTTGCGGAGCTTGCCACGCACCTGATCACCGCTGCCGGAAATGATCCTTCTTCTTTACTATTGCGCATTCCTGTAACCAATGATGGATCAGCCGCAGCAAAACGTTTGCTGGAAGGATACACCGCTCTTAGCTTTCATACCGCTTCCGGCGAAGATTCTTTTTGCTGGTACAGAGGACCATTCAGCGCTGTGCAGGCGCAACCGCTGCCTGCAACGATAACGGACTACAAACATGTTTCTACGGCTACGATCTATGATCAGGCGAATGCTATTTTCGACAATTCTTATTCCTCAGCCTGGACCATCGGCCGGCTAATAGCTATTTCTGATTCGGCTTTTGCAGATGCATTGCTTCGTGCACGAACCAAAGTAACGGGTATAGGTACACGCTTGCTGGAGCGCTCTAAGATGGCGCACCTGGCGGGCATTATTGATCTTGAAAAACTTGCTTCACCCGGCCTCACACGCCGCAGTTTTACTGTAAAAATGAAAACAGGCATGGGCGTGAGATTGATGCAATCATTTGCGCAACCCATGCAGGATATTAAGCCGACTGAATCGCACTCAAAGAATTTCCTCTATCCTGGTGAACAGCAACACAGCTCTCATGCTGCAGAAATGACCTGGTTCATGCAGAAAAAAGAGATAAAAGATTTTCTTGCAGCAAAGGTGGCAGATGCCATTGATCCGCTGGCTGATTGGCTGTCAAAGCTTGCGCTGTTATATAATGTTTCCTTCAATCACCTGGTGCCAGACCAACGCATGCTGCCGGTAGAATCTGTACGCTTTTTTCATATCGACCAGGGATGGATCCATGTAATGCTGAACGGAGCAATGACTGTTGGCCTGCATGGCACGCGTGAATTGAATGCACACAACATCATCGCACCATCGCTGTTGCAGAAGGCGCTGCATAAAATAAAAACAGAACGCAATAAGCGCTTGCGCATGAGCTTTAGTGATGAGCCAATAACAAAGATGCCTGTTGCCGGAATGCTGATACGCTCTGCGCTCATTACGGGCTGGCCCGGTCTTGCAATAAACGCCACCTCAAAAGCAGGTCCGGTGAATATTATGCGAATGGACAATGTTTCGCCAAACGTGCTGCTGGTGCTATGGGATGCAGTTCTTGATACGGTTACGATAAGCCAGCCGGAACAAGGGTTGATCTTTGGAGTAGAAGATGGATGGATCATACCGAGACGTAACCTCGACAGCGTTAACCTGGGCGCAAAGTTGCCCGACCCGCATTTTCCGGCGCAGGGTGATTTCAATCAATACATGCGCACGGCAGCAAACGGAATTGGCGACCTGGTACTGAATCTTGTGCCTGCAGTTAAAACACAAAAGGGTTACCTGTTGCCGGACTTGTCCACGGCTTTAGCACAATCTGGTAACCTGAAACCTTCGCAATTTGCTATTGAGATGGTGAAGGCTCCTGAAAAAATTGTTTTTAATCCGCCGCATTAAGGCGCATCAATAAAATACAAAACATGGCTTTGAATAATCCCTTATTAGTGCCCGTTGAGGTGGATGCTTTTGTGATGAACGATAATGTGCTGAAGAACAAAGGCACTAATATTCAACGGTGGCATTATGCTTATGCCTTCCTGGAAAATTATGTGTCGCCTCAACCCGAACCTTTCAATGGCACCAACGATCTGCCGGGTACAGGGGTAATGCTGCACTGGACTTTGCCAGACGTATTGCGGCGGGGGCAGGCTGTTAAATCAGGTGATGTTACATTTCCGTTTGTGCCTAACCGTTGGCTTGTTGTACGTTATAGCGGACCGGTAACTGCACGCACAGCTGTGGCATGGATTGTACAAAGCGATGCGCTGGGAAATTCTGACCGTGCCACCGGCGGCGCTGCTTACATGCAGCCGGGCACTACAACGGTGAAGCCTACGTTTACAGGACAGGTAGTGTCGCTCACCAATTGGAAGGAGCCCGATCCTCCTTCTTTATTTCTTACAGCAGTTGCTCCCGGCAATAAAATGTTTGCGGCATTTCAGCCATATTGCCAGAATGTGTTTTCTATTTATGATCCGCTTACCGGTGTTGCCGCACAGGATACACTCAGTTATTTTGTAGCAGGCTGGTATTCTAAGCAGGATGCCGATATCATAGGCTCGTGGCAGGGAAAGTGCAGCTTTGATGATTTTCTACAGACAGCTTCGTGGGAACGCGCTGCCGGCACTGATACTGCAACCTGGGGAATTTACCATGGCATGAAGTACGGCATCAGTTGGGATATGAATGGCGCAGCTCCCAATAATACACCGCCCGGCAGTTCAGTAAAAGTTGCGCTGGGAAATACAACGGTCGATGCACTTACTGCCATGATAAAGTCGCAGGTAGCGGGCATGGGTGATATTGACCCGGACCTGCTGGAAGCATTGCAATATGGATTATTACCCGGCTATGATATGCCGGACGCTCAATACAACCTGAAGCAACAGATAGAGGAAAGCTGGTTCGGATCTAAATACGGCGGTTATCAATGGGAGGTAGTCAACAAGCCTGTTGATGCGCAGGATGGCAATCCACCCCCGGCAGTAAGCGCGCAGGAACTGGCTGTTGAACAAGCCTGGCTTGCAGAGCTGAACAAGCAGCAATTGGTTTATGATACCGCTATGCGTGAGTTGACAGATATGCAATGGCAACTCTACCAGGTTTGGTGGAAATATAATTTTGCGCAGGCCAATGCGCTGGTGCATCCATATCCCGATGGAACATCACAGGACGAATTTACTGGCTCATTTAACACGGGTAACCCTGATAGCCTTATTTCAAAAGTACATGCGCAGCAACAATTTATTTCTGAACTTTCGGGACGCATTCCCGTGGGCGCTACGCAGCAGGCATTACAGGACCGCATCACTGAATATGCCAAATCAGTAAAGCTGCCTGCAACAAGGGAGCTGAAACAATTTGCCCGCCGGCCCTACACCAACGCATATGAACCTGTGGTGCTGATGCAAGGTTTGAAAACCGAAACCACCCTGCGGCCCACTGAAAAACTGGTATGCCGGTTTATGAGTGAGCTGGTTGCAGGATTCTACTATCCCACCGGTACCAAAACAAACCAGCTAAAGCTTGCACAGGTGCAAGGCGCCATTCCCATTCCGCAAAATATAGGAGTTCTGCCTGCGCAATTACAAGACCTTCTTCATGAATTTTTTCTGCTTGACCCGGGCAATGCAACCATGATAGCCAAAGCTGCATTCAACTCTACTGATGCGGCACTCATCATACAACTTGCTAACGCTATTACCGGCGGCAACAATGTGAGCGCAGGCGTTTGTCCGGATTTTACGCTCACTGCATGGAAACAACCCTGGGTGCCACTGGTTCTGCTTTGGGACATCGTATGGTATCCCATCAAATATCAAAATGATAACAACAAGCTCTGGAAATTTAACGGAAATGAATACACGTGGAATGGTACCGGCTTTGATGTAAAAGACCCAACATGGGGTTACCAGGGCATGATATTCATGACGCCGCAGGCAAGCTTCAACTTTCGCGTGCAAATGGAAAAATTCATCAAGGACAATCCTGAGAATGAGGAGATGAAAGAACTGGAAGCTTTTATAAAGGATACCGATAAATGGGATTTTCTTTCTCAATCATTTGCGGGCATTTCAAAAATGATGACGCTGCGCGATACCAACCCTAACATATCTCCTTCACTTGATCCCACAATGTATTTCCCTGAAAAAAAACTGGCAAACCTTGTAGGCAGCAGCGCAACATACGCGCCATCGCCGGGCACGCCGCAACCGCCGCCTTTCAAGGACTGGCCGCCTTCCGGCTTCCAGGAATGGCGTGCAGGTCAATTTTATATTCGCAGGTTGACTGCTGTAGACAAGTTTGGACAAACATGCGAGATTGTAACTTCCGAAACACAGTTGAATTTTAAACCGGTGCTTGCACCCTCGTTGCAACCGCAGTTTCCTGTAATACCGCAGGAAGCGAACCGCTTTATTCAACTGGCTCCCCGCCTGTTGCAACCTGCAAGACTGAATCTTGATTTTGTATCATGCGCTGATGACAACAATATACTCGGGCTATCACCGGGAACCAATCCCGTTTGCGCCTGGCTGTTACACAATTACCTTGACGAAAGCATTGCATGCTACAATAACCAGGGCTACATATTGGGAAGCGTGTGGATTATTACAAATGAAAAACAAGAACAGGTTGTGAACTGGACAGCTGCGCCGGGCAGTCCGTTTGCCACGGTGAACGACATGATCAACAACGCAAAATATCCCGATGTTCAACACCTCGGCGAAATGTTGCTGGCCATGAAAGACCTGGGGCCTGCTGCTTTCAACAGCATGATTGAAACACTGGACAAAGCGGCGGTTACTATTGACAGCGATGCTGCGTCAACAGATATCAGCATGATGCTGCTGGCCGGGCGGCCTGTGGCCATGGTGCGCCTGAGATTGCAGTTTGAACTGGAAGGCCCTGTTGTAAGCGATCCGAGCTGGCGCTTTACTTTCAAGCCTTCGCCAAATGCTGTTACAGGTTGGAGCTTCAATGTACGCATGGGTGAAAGCGGCCAGCGCTCAGACGGATTGGTAGGTTATTTCTCCGGCAAAAATTATAAGCAATTCTTTACGCCCAATATGCCTGATCATTTGCTGGACCCAGCTTATATTCTACCCGTTGCTGATGGCAGTTCTATTCAATTACCATTCGATAATAAAACAGCAGCATTTCTTACTGTTTTGATGGACCCGCGTACATTGATACATGCCACAACCGGCATTGTGCCCGTAGTTGAAATAGGCATTCCACAGGCTTTTACCGGCAGCTCATTTGCAAAGATGGACCTCACCTTTAACGTAGGACCAATGCTGAGCAATACCGTTACTCCGGCAAAAGAAAACAGCAAGCCTTCAGTTGTAATGCCACGCCCTTCGCTAAAGAACGGCACATGGTCGTGGCAGCAACTTGAAGTAAAGGACTGGGCTACGTACGACATTACGCCTGCGGTGCCCACTGCGCAATTCAGCAACGTTCAACCTATTTTACGACAAGGCCTGTTGCGGCTTGCCGGCTCTCAGAATGAAAAAGATGCACAGATTGTATGAAAGCAGTACCGTTCATTTAAACATTGATTTCACATCTTAACCATTAATAATTTTTTATGCGATTATCACCCAAAACGTCCAATACACTTCTTTCTTACAGTCTTTCCACCACCCCGGACCCATTGCAGGCGAGTCCTTCAGCAGCAAACACCGTATATGGGGCGCTGACTTTTGTGGTATCAAACAATACCAATAAGATCATAAGCCTCTCGAAGCTGCAGTTTACTTTTACGCCCGGTTTAGATTCGGCGCAATTGACGAATGATCCCGGGAATATGCACTACGCCTCCAATCCGGCCGGGCTGTGGGATATAAAAATGACTTCCCCCGGTGTATTTCTTGCGCTCCCCACTTCAGGAAATCCCGTTCAGGTTACAACAGACGGCTTTGTTATTGAATTCTTCAATATCGCAATCAACCAAAAAATAGGTGTTGTACAGGTGCCCGTTGATGAAACAGCCAACTTTGCCAATGAGCAACCGACATTGCGCACTGCTACTTTTGAATTTGCAAAATTTCCGTACGGATTTTTCTTCGGAAATTTTACCGCGCAGGTACCGATGGTAACCGATGGCACCAAAGTAACACTTACGTGGAATGGTTCTGACGATGCCAATTATATGATTTACTGGGGACACGATCCTGTACCGGTAACGAATGTGCGAACCTGGACAACACCAACAGGCATCACAACCGATACTACATTCCTGATACGCGCCACAGTTGTTTCGCAGGGAGAAACAGTTACGCGGGACCTGAGCACTACGGTGATCGTAGCCAACCCGGAACTGCACGCTACCAGCCTGCAGGTAACAGGCATTACTAACCTGCAAGGAACTACTACCACCAAAGCGCTCACTGTAAATGATCAGTTTACTGCAGCCAACGGCGCTTCATTTACCAAAACGCTGGAATCAACAGGAACTGCTACGTTTGGAACACTAACTGCAACAAAAGAAATTACAGCAAGCGGTGGCATATCTACTTCGCAAATAACAGCCTCTCAGGTTGTGACTGGAACTGCCGTTGTTGCAAAAGGCAACTTTTCATCTGGAGATACTGCTACGCTGACCAATGTAATTGTCCGCGGCACGGTAAACATGTTCCAGGGCCCACAGCAGTTAAGCACCTCCGAGAGATCGTATACCGTGAAAACAGATGGATTTGTTATTGTTTATGCTACTACATACCAGGCTACCGGTTCACCAGCGGGGTATAACTGGGGCGCCCTTGCAGTTAATTACACACTGGGACTTTTTGCTGCGGGTGCAGCTAACTACTATTTTTACGCCGGCACCTATACCACAGGCATGTCTCAACTGGCTGTGCCGGTAAAAGCGGGGGCAACCTTTAGCATTAAGCCGTATACCTCACCCAGCTATCCGCCACCCATCTTTGTTGCCTGGTGGGTACCATTTGGTTATTCCGGCAGCATTGGAGAAAGCATAAGGGAAGCAACGGATGCAGAAATTGAAACCCTTTCTCCTTTTCCGCCAATTGAAGATTTCCTTACCACACCTGAACAACAACAGGAGAGGGCAGTAGAATCTCTGCTGGAAACATTGCAGAATGCGTCTGCAGAAAAAAAGGCGGCTATTGCAAGTGCGTTGGGGCTTAAATAAAGAGTCATTGGGTCAATGGTCATTAGGTCATTGCAAACTTTGTAATGACCTAATGACTAAATGACCCACTGACCTTTCACCATTCACCCAATGACTTATTGACCTAATGACTACTTTTGTTGGTATCAATGACCTTCAACAGCGCAATCTCCGACCTGAAAAAAATATTGGAATGCAGCAGGCTTTCGCTTGGTAATTGGCCCAGCCCATTGGAGCAAAGAACTGCACATCGAAATTTCTTCATCAAGCGGGATGATCTTTCAGGATATGGAAGAGGGGGCATTAAAACCAGGAAGCTCGAGGCTGTATTTGCTTATCTTATCGATAAAAAAATTACTGATGCGGTGCTGGTAGTCCCCAATGTTTCCAACCTGCGGTCGGACATAGAACTGTTTGCACGTGATCATGCGATCCGCTTTCACCTGATACTGGCAAACGATCCCTTCATTGCTAAAGAAAAAAGAAAGCTGCCGGATAAAACAAGCAATGTTTTTTATACGCTTGCAGGAACTTCAAAAACGATGACATCCTGGAAACTTATAAAAAAATATGCAGTGCTTAAGCTCAGCGGTAAAAAAGCTGCGTGGTTCTTTCCCGGCATGGCACATCCCGCCGCAGTGATGGGAGCAGCAGCAGGATTGCTGGAAATGGTGAAGCAGTATAAAGACCAAAATATTGATCTGCCCAAGCACGTGTTCATAAGCGGATGCACCGGTACCGGCGCGGCAGGACTTTTACTGGCAAGCGCTATATTGAAACAGCACAAGCTGGCCGACATCACCATTCATACTGTAAAAGTTTTTCCGCTGCCGCTTAAACTGTGGATAGCTTTCCTGCTGCGCTGGACAAAAATGAAATACAGGTTGCAGGTGAACCTCAGCAATGTTTATGTGAATATTCACACAGAACAAGGGCCGGTCAATTACGGCCATGCCAGCAAGGAATTAGAAACCGTATGTACGCAGGTGCAGAATGGTTTCAATATCCGCATCGACCCCATCTACGGCGCGCGAAGCTGGACCGCCATGAATAATTTTGTAAAAGACAGCTACAAGGCTGACGGCCTTGTATTCTGGCATTGCGGCTTTACACCAGACTGGAATATGTTTAAATGAGCAAGGATGATCATCTACATTTTTTTTATCGTTGTATTCATTATTTTTTGCGCGGGGCAGCTCCGTTCGCTTATCATGCTGATGATTTCCGTTACCCGAAAAAGAGCAGGCATAACGTCCGAAATAACTGATCCGTATCCTGGTGTGCTTATTCAAATACCGGTATACAAAGAAGGATGGGAAGTGAAAGACGCTGCCATTGCTGCCATGATGCAGGATTATCCCAAAGAAAAATTAGCCGTGCAGATCATTGACGATTCACCTGAACACTATCATGATCTGGTAAGGTACCTGCAAACCGAAGCCGAACGCATAGGGGTGCAATTTGAATACCTCAACCGTACATCGCGCCATGGTTACAAATCAGGCGCATTGAATTATGGGATGCAGTTTTCTGATCATGAGCTTATCACGGTACTGGATGCCGATTTTATTCTTGTCCCCGACTTCTTAAAAAAAAGCGTTGGATATTTTAAAGATGAGAACATGGCAGGCGTGCAAACAAGCTGGTTGTACCGCAATCATTTTGAAAATGCCATCACCGCTACGCAGGCCACCATCTTCGAAACTATATTTGCACTGGAACAGCGCGGCCGCAGCAACCTGGGATCGCCTGCATTGTTTACCGGCACTTCGGGAATCTGGAGAAGGAGCGTGATTCTTGAGATCGGCGGCTGGCGCGAAACGCCTTTCACCGCAGAAGACATCGATCTTAGTTTTCGCTCTTACCATCGCGGCTATCAATTTTCTTACATTGATCAGCATCTTTCTACCTGCGAAGCTACTTCGAGCTTCATTGCATTCAAGCACCAGCAGCAACGATGGTCGCGCGG
>JBAVMD010000601.1:0-2989 GCA_049689695.1 Chitinophagaceae bacterium
GGCATACTCCGTAAGGCCGTTACTTCTTTCATGCACCGCCCAAAGGCGGCCGTCGGCAAAGGCCCACGCCGCGGCAAAAAGCTCCATAGTGTAAGTAGTATCCAGCAGCTTCTTCCCTGACATCAGGCCGAAGGCCTGCAAGCGTCCCGCGCCGGTAGCGCCATTGTACATGCTGCCGCCCAGCAGCAGTGTGTCCGAAATTTGTGAAACAAAAAAATCCGTATTGTATTCAGCTCCTGGCTTGCCATCGAAGCGGAAGACCTTCGTTTCGCCAGTCTGCTTGTTGACACGGGCAAGCAAGCCTTTGTCAGCATTTGCGTGCCAGAAAAATTTTTGTCCACCCCATGCCCCCGTTTGCGATTCAGCTTTCGTGAGCAGTGAGCCGGATATCAGACTTTTCACGTCGGTGGCCGTGGCCGGGTCCAGCAGGCGCAGATTAGCTGCCGAAAGCAATTCATAATTGTCCTTGAAAGAAACGTTGGCTGCGATGGCTTTTCCATCGGCGGTGAAACCAAACGGATACCAATTGCCTTCGTAGACCTTCTTGTTTTCTACGGTGCCGTCGGGCGAGTAATGCAGCCTGAAGTTAGGAGAGGCTGTATCGCCGTTGTAATTGCGCAGCGTTTCTACCCAATACTGCCCCTTCAAATCCGGCGTGGGTTTAGCAAGAACATTGAAGAGAGACATTCTCCGCACTGAAAAATCGGTAAGGTTTAGGATGGCGAACACAAAGCCATTCCCGTCAGCGGCCGGCTCATAAAACGCCACACTGGAACGGTCACTGGATGGGATAAAGCCCATGTAAAAGCCTTTTTCAAACAGGCCGTTCGTTACACTGACCTGAGCGCCTGCCCTCATCCATACGGTAGTAAATAAGGTTGTAAAAAGAAGGCAACGCAAGAATAAGGGAGTACGCATAGAATGATGTATTGAAACAAACATATAAAATTCTATTCATGAGAAGAAGCGGCAGCACAAGTTGTCGGAATTTCCCGATAGCTGATAACGTCTTCATGAGAAATTTCTTGTATTCAAAGTGAGAATAACATCCGTCCATAAAGGTCTTGTAACCTTACATCCATAACCACCGCAGCATCGTGTTTGAGATATACCTAACCGGTAGTTGATTCCATGTGAGTCACTGCATGCTGATGGTTGGTCGGATTCCTGATTGATGCCGGCAATGTCTTCCTGCATGATATCGACAAATCAAAAGCCTTATAAATATGAATTGGCGATTAACTGTTAATCCCAATTGAAAAAATCTTTGGGAATTTGTGTAGCTGCGCCTTTTAATTCCACACTTGTTTCATCTGTTCCGCTCACAACTCCCACCTGGCGACTTATTTCTATTCCTGCAAGGTTGCCTCCCAGTTTAATGCGAGGCCCTGCTGGAATGGGAGTTCCAGTTAAGCCAACCTCCAATGATTTTTTCAACCCGAAGTCAGAGAACTGTTTATTATTGTCGAAGCTTATAAATGCCTGCGTTTTCATTTCGCCTTCAATACCGGCAAAACTGCCTTTCATTCCTGGTCCGATAAGCAAGGTTGATTTGCCTGATTTGAACTCATGTTCAAAAGCTCCCATAATGGTGCTGCCTGCCTCGATCGCATATTTACTACAATCGGCCTTAACTACCATGCCTTCAAAATCAACTTCTATATTCAACCATGGGGGGCAATTAAGCTGCCATTCCTTATCGGAGGTCAATAGGCTATCTAATAATGATGGATCATACTTTGGATCGCAATCATTAAGAAAATTGAGCACATTACCTGCGTTGTACATACTTGCACCTATGTGGAGGTAGTTGAAATAGTCTGATACTGCCTGGTACACCGAACCCTGGTTACTGGTACTCGGGTCTAGCTGAACAATGGCAACAAGCTGGTTGATGTAGGATTTCCATCGCTGCTGCCCGATACGCCATGTCGACTCTACAAAAGAAGACAACTGGCTAACAAGTTTATCGGCAGCCGGCCTTATAAGTTCTTCGCAGCATTTAGCCGCCATCATTTTTTGCGTGGCAATGCTTGCACCTGAAGGTATTGGCGGACACTTTACTGCTGCAATTGCGTTGCCTAATTCATTCCATACAGGCTGAAATTTTTTCAATTCTGCGGAAGCATTGTTCGAAAGAAATTTAGGTGTAAATTCTTTATGCAATTCTTCTAACATCGCTTTCACCAGGTCATAATAAAGCCCCGCAAAGTTAGTCCGGGGATCTTTTTCAACCTGTCCCACCTGCAATGCCTTTTCTTGCCAAAAAAGCATTTCGGCTTCAAGGCTTGCCAGGTATGTATTGAACTCCACCTGCCGTTGTTCAACTTCTTTTGTATTTGCAGGCATGTTTGGGAAAGAAAATTTGCCAAGCGTTATTTCTTCAAATGCATCTTTTTCCTTTCTATTGTTATAAGCATTTCTTCGTGCAGCCAGTTTTCTTAGATCGAACTTTTTTCCCATTTTATAGGCCATGGCCATTGTGCTCCGGCGAACTGCAATACTCATCTCTCTTTCAAAACATCTCATTGCCGCGTCATATTCTTTCTTGAAATAATGCAACATACCCATGCTATGATTCGCTTCAACATTCAATGAGTCGATAGAAAGACATCTGTTAAAGTATTCAGCAGCTTTTAATAATTCGCCGAGGCCCATAAAACTTTGCCCGATATTATTAAGTAACATGCTGCTGTTAGGCTCCCGTTGCAGGCAATACTGGAAGATGGGAATGGCTTTATGCTGGCCACCATGAAGATTCATCATGGCGCCAAGATTATTGAGGTATAACAGTGAGTCTGGCACTTTTGCCGACATTTGCACCATCATTAAAATTGCGCCTTTGGGGTCATTGCTATAAAAATCGGCGATGGCTTTTTCATTGATTATTTCCACAGGTTGTGTTGCAGTAAACTTCTGTATCTCCTGCACTTTTGGTGCGGGAATTCCTTTTTGAATTTGTTGTGCCGATAGTTGCAACGACGAAACA
>JBAVMD010000602.1:0-14850 GCA_049689695.1 Chitinophagaceae bacterium
GGGAATAAAATGAGTCCCTTTTGGTAGCATCAGCTCACCTACCTGGCTTGAATGATTGAGCATTTTCTTGCCGAAAGCCACATTACCCGGCGGCACCCAGGTATCGTTATCGCCATGAATAAAGTAAACAGGAGTTGTGATCCTGGCATAATCACTTTTCAGCTCTCTGAGATCGTTCTTCAAAAACCAAAGCTCTTTATTGGACGGGCGGAAGGCGCCGGGCAGAAAATAATTCAGCGGGGTTTTGTAAAGCGCTAAACGCCATTTTTCCGGTTTCTCTTCGTCAGGATCGATAGAGCCTGAAATAACAACCAGGCCTTTATACAATTTCGGCTCATCTGCCGCCATCTTCATGATCAAAGGACCACCCAGGGAATGTCCCACCAGGTAAACCGGCCTGCCAGTACCGATCTTTTTTATCCAGTTATTCAGGATGTGGGACTGCCCGGAGAGGTTCACTACTTTCCCAAAATCACTATAGCCAAACCCCGGCCGGTCAACAGACAGGATCCTGAATCTTTCGAGTAATTGCTTATCCTGCATGTATTGAATAAAAGCATTCCAACTGCCCGGCGTGCCATGAACAAAAACCAGCATGGGCTTGTCTTCGTTTCCTGAGCTGGCATAATGAATATTGCGGGAGTCTACTTTAAGGTTATTGATAGTTACTTCCAGCCCTCTGTCCCTGAATTGCTTTTTTGCATCTTCATCTGTAATGCGAAAGCTCATGCATCCCTGGGCAAGAAAAGCCCAGAGCACCATCATTAAAACAAGGATATAGAACAGGCTCTTCATTAATGCTAATGTAAGAAGAGGATGTAATTATTGATTATTTATTATTGATTATTCGCACTCGTGCTGAGGCCTTTACAAATAGTAAATAGCATTTTATTTGAGGGCTTACAACTTGAATGTCGGTGTGAATAGTGTACATTAGAATAAGCTTGTGCCCGCCATTCAACCCTAAACCTTAGCAAATGATCAACCGCAAGAATTTCTTCGATTCCATTCGTCCGTTGTTCGGTACCAAAATATCGCAGTCACAGGTTTCCGGAATGGAAACGATATTAAAAGAATGGGAAGACCGCAACCTGCAAGACAATCGCTGGTTAGCGTACATGTTAGCAACTACATTTCATGAAACGGCCCGCACTATGAAACCGATCGAAGAATTTGGCAAAGGGAAAGGAAGGCCGTACGGTAAAAAAGACCCTCAAACAGGACAAGCTTACTACGGACGCGGCTTTGTTCAGCTAACCTGGAAAGCGAATTATAAAACAATGGGCGACCTGCTGGAGATTAACCTGGTTAACGATCCTTCACTCGCACTTGAGCTTGAAATAGCTACACAGATAATGTTCGAAGGAATGATGAAGGGCAAATCATTTCGCGGCGATTTTACAGGCAAGTCGCTTGAGCAATATTTCAGCAACACTGTAGACGACCCGGTGAATGCAAGGCGCATTATCAATGGCCTCGACAGGGCAGTGACCATTGCAGGATATCACCGCAAATTTTTAGAAGCGATCGGTTAACTTCCTATACTTCGAATAAAAAAGGACGGCATTAAATGCCATCCTATAATTAATAATCAATAATCTAATAATCAATTCTTCTTTCTCGGCGGGCGCTGATTATTATCAGGCCTGCGCTGCTGCGGTGGTCTTTGACCCTGATTTCCCTGATTTCCTTGTTGCCCCTGTTGTCCTTGCTGCCCCGGCCTGTTTGGCTTTCTGCGGCGTTCGGTTTTCTCCAGGCTGCGCAGACTGATCTGGCCTACAACATCTACAAACTCCGGCTCTATTTCCTTCGGCTTCATAGAAGTAACGTCAACTGCTTCCAACTCTTCCGGTATTACCCCTTGTGCATTCAGTTGCTGTATCTTCTTCACCCTATCAATAGTGAGTGGGTATTGTTTATTGCTGTCTGGCAGCGTGTACCAGAGCAGGTTCTTAAAAATGTCTTTTTTGATAAGGAAGGCCACACCCTTGGCAACACGAATAGTATCCGCATTATCCGGAAAGAATTGAAGCGCATCCAGGTAAGTATCCAGCTCGTAATTAAGGCAGCATTTAAGCCGGCCGCACTGGCCGCTCAGCTTGCTCTGGTTAATGGATAAATTCTGGTAACGGGCTGCCGTTGTGTTTACAGATTTGAAATCGGTAAGCCAGGTGCTGCAACAAAGCTCCCGTCCGCAACTGCCAATGCCACCCACTTTGCCGGCTTCCTGCCGCGCGCCTATCTGGCGCATTTCCACTTTTACATGAAATTCCTTGGCGAGTATTTTGATCAGCTCACGAAAATCAACACGATCATCTGCTATGTAAAAGAAAGTGGCTTTACGGCCATCGGCCTGAATTTCCACCTCGCTCATCTTCATGTTCAGGTTCTGCTGCCTTGTAATAGCGCGGCTCCGGATGAGGGCTTCCTGCTCCCGGGCCTTGTTCTGGTCCCGAAGCTCAACGTCGCGGTCGCTGGCGCGGCGCAATATCTTTTTCATCTCCTGGTCGTGCTCTTTAACGCCTTTCTTCTTAAGCTGAAGGCGCACCAGTTCACCTGTAAGTGATACCTCGCCTACATCGAAGCCGCTTACGCCTTCAACGGAAATCAAATCTCCTTTCTCAAATAAATGAACGGTGGTATTTTTAAAGAAGTCTTTCCGGCTGCCTTGATTAAAGCTTACTTCAACAACGCGGCATGCAGTATCCAGCTCCGCAAAGGGAAAGTTGGAAAGCCAATCGTGAACATTCATCCTGTTACAACCGCCGCTGCTGCATCCTCCATTGCTTTTGCATCCTGCTACCTTTCCACCGGCAGTTTCACATCCGCTACATCCCATGGTATATAGTGCTTACAATCGATTATTAAATAATGTTAGGTCAATAAAGACCGCCGTACTCTAAAGGGCACGACGTACAAATATAAGCTACCTGAATGAATTTCAGCTATGTAACGCTAACCACCTCGTTACGGGCGATGATGTGATACAACTTGATGGTAAGCGCATGGAACAACAGTTTGGCGTTGGCGTTGCGCTCAATATAATAGACGGCATTGTCCAGTTCCTGTATCATTGCCTGTTGCTGTTCCATGGTAGCGATCTTATTCAGGCGGGCTGCAAAATCCTTTTCATTCTCAGGCAGGGGAAAATTTTCTTCTCCCATGGCCTGAAGGCGGATAGCCTGCTCCAGCAGGTGATTGAAATACCTGAGAAATTGCTTTTGGCGTTCACGGCCCAGCTTGCTGGTATCGTCTACCCATTTCACCTGTGCTGCCGGACCTGTTTTCAGGATGGCATTCAGCCAACCCCTCAAAAGCCCCTGCCAGTCTTCCTCGGCATGCTGAATCAATAAAATTGCTTCCCGGTAATTGCCCTCGCTTACGGCTGCTGTTTGCCTGGCCTGTTCAGGCGAAAGCTTTGCCCGCTCGGTAAGCGCCTGCGCAATATCAGCCGTTTCAAGCGAAGGGATCTTCACCAGTTGGGTGCGCGAAAGAATGGTAGGGAGTATCTGCGATTCGTTCTCGGCCACTAAAATGAAAAGCGTATTGGGCGGAGGCTCTTCAATCAGTTTCAGCAACTTGTTGCCTTCGTTGCCTAAATATTCCGGCATCCACATCACCAGCACTTTGTATTCGCTTTCGAATGTCTTCAGGTTCAGCTTGCGAATGATATCTGCACATTCATGAGCAGTTATATTCCCTTGCTTGTTCTCTGCGCCAATGAACTGCAGCCAGTCGTATACATTTCCGTACGGATGCAGCTTCACAAACTCCCGCCACTCCGAAATATAATCCGTGCTCACAGGTTTGTCGCCCGGTTTTCTTGGAATAACCGGGTAAGAAAAATGCAGGTCCGGATGAACCAACTCATTGGCCCGAACAAACGAAGGAAGACTGCTTGCCTGGTCAGGATGTACAAAAGCCGGCGCCGCCGGAACTTCAGCATTACCAAAAAAATCGATAGTTGGCTGAGACCTTACCGTTGGCTGGCTTACTATGTATTGGGCAAATGCGAGGGCCAGCGGCAATGCGCCCGAGCCCTCCCTGCCTAAAAACAATAATGCATGACTCAAACGGTTATGCTCTACCATTTCAGCCAGGTGCTGCTTCACGTCCTGCTGACCAATAATGTCTTTGAATTGCATCCTTGTGCCTTGTACCTTGTTGCTTAGCGTCTTAATTAAGATGCTTCGTAATTGATTCATCCATCGGCTTCACCTTGCTCCTGTAAACTCCCACCAGCTTTCCTTTTTCGTCTAAAAGGAATTTGGTAAAGTTCCACTTGATGATGGGTTCTTCAGCGCCGATCTTCTTGGCTTCGTCTGTGAGGTATTTGAATAAGGGATGAATATCGTCGCCGGTTACAGAAACCTTGTCGGCCATGGGGAAGGTTACGCCATAATTCTTTTTACAGAATTCCTGGATCTCCGCACTGGTGCCTGGCTCTTGTCCGCCAAAGTTATTTGCGGGGAAGCCAACTATCACCAGCTTGTCTTTGTACTTCTCATACAATTGCTCAAGCTCCGTGTATTGAGGAGTATACCCGCACTTGGAAGCGGTGTTTACGATCAATAATTTTTTTCCTTTGAATTTTGAAAAATTGATGCTGCTTCCATCGAGAGCAGGCACCTTGAACTGGTAAATGTTTTTGGCTTTAGGGGGCGCACTCAACATGATCGCCAATACAGCCATTAATATTTTAAGCATATCTAAAACTTTAAGTGGATTACAAAATTCAGTAAAAAATCCGGGACAGGATCAAATTGTTTAAGCGTTAATTTTCATAAGCGCCAAGGTCCGGCACCCCTGTGCGCGCCTTGCCTTGAAGATCAGACGTTACTCCTGTTGCAATTCCTGCGTTGATGGCGGGAGAACCAGGCTTTAGCCTGAAGTTGTACAAACCTTTCTGCGTATCAAGTGTGTCGAATAAGGGATCAATATTAGTGAGAACGTTCGTGCGGTTGGTATTAACGGGAATATTTTTCACCTTCCACAGGCAATTGATAAACGATACATCAAAAGCTGTTGTGCCTTGTTTTAAAATTACTGCTTCATCATCAACGCTTCCCGCTTCGCCCCAGAAAATAGAATTGCGAAAAACTGCGTTGAGCGGGTAAGTAAGAAAGTTATTGCCTTCCTTCACAAAATTAGCAACCTGCAGAACCGGTTCTTTATGCAGGATGAATGAATTGGAATACGCGGCAACAGTGCAATGATTGAAATTGTAGTTTCCCCCATAAGCCAGTAAAATATTTTTTCCGCAATTGCTTACGAGGCAATTCCTTGCATCGATACTTGTTTGCAAACCAAGAATGCCGATATCGTACACATTGTCTATAATACATTCGTTCAACCTTAGCTTTGGGTTGCTGTTCACAGACGGTTTCTCCACTACTACTCCTTGGTATGCATTGGCAATGGTTGTGTAATTAAGATCGTTATCGCGGCTGCTCCCCCTGAAATAAATACCCGGCCACCCGCCCGGAAAATTTTTGTAAGGCTCATCTAACCTGTCGCCCGAAAACCGCACACGCGTGCTGTCGTAATATTCACCCATCGTTTTTAAACTTCCATCTATAATAAATGGAGCATCCGCATGCAGGTATATCCTTGTTCCTTTTTGAATGGTGAGGGTCGCAGTGGTATCAACGCGCAATCCGCCCAATATCACATAAGGCAATCTATTGTCCCATACGGTATTACCTGTAAGCGTTATAGCACGTAGAAAATTAGCGTTCTGTCCCCAGGCTTCCAGTTGCACCCAGCTTGTGTTGCCATTATAAGTAATGCTGATGCTGTCCTGCACAACAAATGGCAATGTGCCTGCGGCAGGATTGATGTGTACGGAAACAAAAACATACAGGCTGTCGCCGGCTTCCATTTCCAGGTTGGTCACTTCCGGGCCGGGAAATCCATCTGCATTGATCTTAAAAGCAGATGATTGTCCGCCGGCAAGCTTTACAGAGCTGATGCGCAGCTTCTGGTTATTCTGGTTATAGATCCTGAAAAATTTTGTGACGGAACCTACAGAAGTAAAAACGGTATCGAAGGTGACAGTTTCTTCAGATGTGCGAAGGCGTGCATCAGCGCTGGTGATGAACGATTCTTTTTTGCAGCCCGTAAGCACACAGACTATAGCCAGTAATGAAACGAGGAATGATTTCATGTTGCTGCTCAAAAATAGCAAGTTGTGTTCATTCATCATGGAATCGTTTAAGGAACTTACACATTGCGCGATGCAGCATATCCTAATGTAAGAATGCTTACCGTAGCGCCGGCCGCCGCAAGTTCATTGCCACAGGCATCCAACGTGGCGCCCGTGGTGATCACATCATCTACCAGCAAGACATGTTTGCCTGCAACATTAGCTGCATCAGGAACATGAAAGCGCCCCTGCATGTTTGCCCATCGTTCGAGACGGTTCTTATGGGTTTGCGTATCAGTGCTCATGGTGCGCTGCACGGCCTGTTGCAATACAGGTTTATGAATGATGGATGCGATGCCTTCACAAAGCGCCGCTGCCTGGTTATAACCACGTTGCCTTTCTTTTTTGGGGAAAAGCGGCAGGGGTATCAATGCATCCACTTCTGCAAATGATGAATGCTGAATAGCCTGGCCCATCAATCGCCCGCAATATTCTCCTACTTCTTTCTTACCCCGGTACTTAACCTGGTACAGGAGTTTTTCCAGCGTGGAATTTTTTGTGAGATAGAAAATACCCGCAGCCTGCATTACGGGGAGACGGCCCCAGAAAATTTTTTCTACGGGGTTTCCTCCATGCAGCTGAAAAGAAGTATAAGGCAATTGATGAATGCAGTGCAGGCAAAGCAACTGATCGTTGCTCACGAGATCACTGCCGCATCCATTGCATACCTGCGGAAAGAAGAGATGCGTGAAAGAACGGCCGATATGTTGAAGGGCATTCATGTTATGAAAACAGATAACGGTACAATTCTTCTACACGGCCCATCGTGATCACCTCGATGTTGAATTTGTGACCTGACAGACCTTTCTGGTTATATCTTGAAACGATGATCTTTTCAAATCCTAATTTCTCCGCTTCAGCTATGCGTTGATCTATCCTGTTCACCGCACGTATTTCACCGCTCAAACCTACTTCGCCTGAAAAGCAGGTATGATATGGAAGCGGCACATCTTCATAAGAGCTGAGGAGCGCGGCAATTACCGCAAGATCGATGGAGGGGTCTTCAACTTTCAAGCCGCCGGCGATGTTGAGGAATACATCTTTTACACCAAAGTGAAAGCCACCTCTTTTTTCAAGCACCGCCAGCAACAGTTGCAGTCTTCTCAGATCAAAGCCGCTGACTGTTCGTTGCGGAGTTCCGTAAACAGACTGAGTAACCAGCGCCTGCACTTCAATGAGTAATGGCCGCAGTCCTTCAATAGTAGCAGCAATGGCCACGCCGCTCAGTTGATCTTCTTTTTGTGTGATGAGAATATCGCTCGGGTTGGTAACAGCGCGCATGCCTCCATCGGTCATTTCATAAATACCAAGTTCCGACGTGCTGCCAAAGCGGTTCTTTAATGTGCGGAGAATGCGGTAGGCATAATGACGGTCTCCTTCAAACTGCAGCACGGTATCTACCATGTGCTCTAATATCTTGGGTCCTGCAATGTTTCCATCTTTGGTGATGTGGCCAATCAGGAAAACAGGAATGTGTGTGTCTTTAGCGAAGCGTTGAAATTCTGCCGCGCATTCGCGTATCTGCGAAACGCTGCCGGGTGAGGATTCAATATAAGGCGATTGCAATGTTTGAATGGAATCAACGATCACCAGCTGAGGCTTGAGTTTTTTTATTTCCTGGAAGATCACCTGCGTAAGCGTTTCTGTAAGCAGGTAGAAATTAGGATGATGCAGTTTCAGGCGATCAGCCCGCATCTTGATCTGTTGCTCGCTTTCTTCGCCACTGATGTAGAGTGTGGTGATGTTGTCGAGCGCTAACCCGTTCTGCAAAAACAAAGTTGATTTGCCGATGCCGGGTTCACCTGCTACCAGTACAAGACTGCCCGGAACAATTCCGCCGCCCAGTACTCGGTTCAGTTCAGGATCTTTGGTATAAATTCTTTTTTCTTCACTGCTGGTGATCTCGTTGAGTGAGATGGTCTTTGATTGATTTTTATCATCCGGAAAATCTTTCCAGGTATTTTCTTTGAGTTTGTTGTCTTTAACAATCACCTCTTCCACAAGAGTGTTCCATTGTTCACACGAAGGACATTTGCCGGACCACTTTGGCGATTCGTATCCGCAGTTGGAACAAAAAAAAGCAGTTTTGATTGCTGACTTCATGAGATATGAAAAATTGAGAACGGTGAGTGCCGAAGTTACGTGAGTTGGTATGAGTAATTACGAGCCGAAAATTTTAATACGAAAACGTTTGAAGAAAACTGCATTTTCATAAAAAGTAAAAGGGCCAGCAAGACTGCTGACCCCTTACTTACTAACCCATTAAATTCTTGCACTAAATTACAAATTAGCGCCACATTACAAAATAATTTTTTCCTGCTGTGAATAACTTTTATCGTTTAGAATGTGCGGTGACAAACAGTAATATCAATTATAACAATTTGTTGATTTTTAATGTGTTAGCTTGCGTTTATCCGTTACCGGGACTGCTTTCAGCAATTTTGTCAGAGCGTAATAATCGGTTACAAAAAAGGTGACAAAACAGCGTTCAAAAGATGGCAGAAATACCGCTTTATTATTTGGTTATTCGTTTGATATAAATTAAGAAAAAAGGAAGAAAAATGACGATGTCCATTATGCTCGTTTCTTTAATTTTCGTGGTTATCAGCATGCTGGTAGCCGGGGTATTAAAGAGCAAGTTCAATACATATGGAAAGATTCCCTTAAGAAGCGGCCTTACCGGCCGGGAAGTGGCGGAAAGGATGCTCCGTGAAAACGGTATTCATGATGTTAAGGTAGTTTCTGTTGAGGGTTTTCTGACAGACCATTATAATCCTGTTACTAAAACAGTGAATCTCAGCCCCGAAGTGTATCAAAGCAGTTCAGTTGCGGCAGCCGCTGTAGCCGCCCATGAATGCGGCCACGCCGTTCAGCATGCCACTGCTTATAGCTGGCTGATGCTCAGGAGCCGTCTTGTGCCGGTTGTACAATTCAGTTCCGGCATAATTCAATGGGTATTGCTTGCAGGTATACTGTTAATCAATGCGTTCCCTGGTTTATTGCTGGCAGGTATTGTGCTGTTTGCGCTTACCACTATATTTTCATTGATTACGCTACCGGTGGAGTTCGACGCCAGTAACCGGGCTTTGGCCTGGTTGAACCGCACTAATGTTACCAGTGAGCAGGAGCATCCAAAGGCTAAAGATGCGCTGAAGTGGGCAGCCCTTACTTATGTGGTAGCGGCCCTGGCATCAATAGCCACCCTGGTTCAGTATATATTAATATATATGAGTGGCAGCCGGGACCGGGATTAGGTCACACATTACAATTAAACCATATTTAAAGCCATGCAGCTACCCGCATGGCTTTTTTGTCTTTTTTTCAACTCTTTAACATTCCTTACATTTACGGAGAAAAACTAATAAAATTCATTCACATGAGAAAACTAATGGGCATCCTCCTGTGCCTGACAATGCTTTCATGGAATGTCCTCTACGCCCAAACCCGTGAAATCACAGGTAAGATAGTAGACTCAAAGGACAGCTCCCCTCTCGCCGGTGTAACTATCAAAGCAAAAAACAGCAATGCTTCAACCCTCAGTCAAACTGATGGCAGCTTCAGGCTGGTAGTTCCCGAATCTGTCACGGCACTTATTTTCAGTTATGTTGGCTTTGGTGATGTGGAACAACCAATTGGTTCCGGCCCTATGTCAATAAGCCTTACCGCAGGCGACAGAACATTATCCGAAGTAATTGTAGTTGGTTACGGTACCCGCCTGAAGCGTGAAGTAACTTCCTCTATTTCCAAGATCAGCAACAAGGACTTTCAAAACCTTCCCCTGCCTTCTTTTGAATCTGCTTTGCAGGGAAGAGCATCGGGAGTATTTATTAACCAGGGAAGTGGTAAACTGGGACAAGGCCTTACCATCCGGGTAAGAGGTATCTCTTCAATTTCAGCCAGCCAGCGCCCATTTGTTGTGATCGATGGTGTACCTGCTGTAACACAGGCATTGGGCAGTTACAGCGAGCCGGACAATCCGCTTGCAACCCTTAACCCTGATGATATTGAATCCATCGAGGTGTTAAAGGACGCGGCTTCTTCTGCTATTTATGGTGCACGTGCTTCGAATGGTGTTATTCTCATTACCACCAAATCAGGAAAAGCAGGCAAAACCAAAGTTAATTTTGGTGTATTCACAGGCTGGAGCGAACCAACTAAAAAACAAGACTTCCTGAATGCCACTCAATACAAAGAACTCTTTACTGCAGCTGCAGTAAATGAAGGGTATGATCCCGCTGAAGAATTTGAAGCTGAATCCGGCACTACAGACTGGAACAGCAGTAATAATTCCAATTGGGCAGACAAGGCATTTCAGCCTGGCTATATCAGGCAGTACAATCTTGCTATCAATGGCGGTGATGCCCGCACAAGATTTTTATTGAGCGCTTCCTGGAACGACCAGGAAGGTATTATCATAGATAACCATCTTAACCGTGCAAACGGTCGCCTCAACATAGATCACACTGTAAGCAACAGGGTGAAAGTAGGCGCTAATCTTTCTTTGGCGAAAAGCGTTAACAACCGCGTATCTGCCGATAACAATTTTACCAACCCACTCCAGATAAATGCGTTGCCTCCCGTGCATCCTATTTATCTGCCCGATGGTTCTCCAAATCCGGGTACACTGTATTATAATTACCTGATTGATCATGAAAATGCTTCGAGAGTAGCTACTACTTACAGGTCTGTGAGCAATGTATTCGGTGAGCTGCGCATAGCGCCCTCCCTGTATTTCAGAAGCCAGATAGGTCTTGACTGGATCAACCTCCAGGAAGAAGAGTACCTGGGCCGCGAAACGCTTGACGGAGCTCCGCAGGGATCTGCTTACAATGGACAGGTTACTTCAACCATCGTTACTTATACCAACACACTTAACTTCAATAAAAAGTTTGGCGAAAAACATGCTATTGACGCAGTAGCAGGTATAGAGTACCAGACCGGGAAAACCACTAGTCTGGATGCCACAGGCATCGGGTTCCCGAGTGATAAATTCAAAAAGCTGATCAGCGCAACAGATATTGAAGACGCTAACTCGTCAGGAACTGAATATGCTTTTGCTTCTTACTTTGCAAGGGCTAACTATAAGCTTAACGACAAGTACCTGTTTGGCGCCAGCTTCAGGGTTGACGGTTCATCACGTTTTGGAAGAAATTACCAGTACGGAACGTTTCCAGCTATATCAGCAGGATGGATCATCACAGAAGAAAATTTCCTGAAAAATTCAAACTTCCTCAGCTTCCTGAAAATAAGAGCCAGTTATGGTACAACCGGAAATGCAGAAATAGACAACTTCGGCTCTTTTTCGCTTGTGGGCGCTACGGATTATGCAAACATCCCCGGTCTCATTACAACGCAGATCGGCGTGCCTGATCTGAGATGGGAAAAAACCAAGCAACTTGACGTTGGCCTCGATTTTGGTTTTCTTGACAACCGCATCACCGGTGAGTTAGATTATTTTAATAAAAAGACCACTGATCTTTTACTTGCAGCGCCAATCCCGGCCGTATTAGGTTTTACAACAATTACCAAGAATATCGGTTCTATGGACAATCATGGTGTGGAACTGGTGTTGAACGCCGCAATTCTCAGGGGCGATTTCAACTGGAACGCCTCATTTAATATTTCTACTTACAAGAATAAGGTTACCAAGCTTGTTTCGCCTGTTCCTCCGCAACAGCGTACATTAGGAAGGCTTGCAGTTGGACAGCCTTTTGGCCAGTTCTACGGAAGAAAATATGCAGGTGTTGACCCGGACAACGGAGATGCGCTCTATTATCTTGCCGATGGTAACACTACCAATAATTATAACCTTGCAGCAGATACTATTTTAGGTGATCCTAATCCTGATTATTATGGTGGTTTCAACAACCGCTTTTCTTATAAAGGATTTGACCTGGATATTCAATGCCAGTTTGTAAAAGGAAACGACCTGTATAATATCGCCGGATTCTTTCAATCAGTAAATGGTGATTATTTCGATAACCAGACTGTTGACCAGCTGAATTACTGGAAAAAACCAGGAGATATTACCAGCGTTCCGCAACCAAGATTGTATGCAGCTAATGGCGGTGGCAAATCGTCACGTTGGATACAGGATGGATCTTACCTGAGGGTTAAAAGCGTAAACCTTGGATATAATTTTTCCAAGAAGATGATCAGCCGTTGGAAAATAGACAATGCACGTGTGTTCATTGCAGCGGTGAACCTGTTCACGTTTACTAAGTATGAGGGATACGATCCTGAGATCAATACCACTTATACAGGTAACGTGAATCTCGGGCACGATTTCTATACGCCGCCCCAGGCAAAAACCATCAGCATTGGTATAAACATAGGGCTTTAATCTTCCAATCACCTGTCAAAAATGAAAATGATGAAACTCAAAAATATATTGGTGCTTTTCCTGCTCGGTGTAATTCCGGCAATACAAAGCTGTACTAAAAAACTGGAGGCGTTGAAGCCACAGCAGAGCATAGATGCCAGCGGTGCATTTACCAATGCTTCTGATGTGGATGCAGCCGTAATTGGCGCCTATTCGATATTAGCCGGCGGCGCATTATACGGAACAAACCTGTTGATGCTGGCTGACCTGCAGGCAGCAGAAGGCTATCTCTCCTGGAGGGGAACTTTCCAGGGCCAGCGCCAGGTATCGCTTAAAAATATGACAAGGGATAATTCAGAAGCATTACGTACCTGGGTAGCCGCTTACAGGGCTATTAATATGGCCAACATTATACTGGAAGCTACAGGTGTTGTAAAAGATGCAGATTTAAAAGATCAATACGAAGGCGAAGCGTTGTTTATTCGCGGTATCATGCATTTTGAACTGGTACGCTATTTTGCAAAACCATGGGACGCTACCGTGAACAACGACCATATTGGTGTTGTGATCAAAACCAAAGCTTCATTGGGTGAGGAGACTGTGCCGGCAAGGTCAAACGTGAAAGCTGTATACGACCAGGTTATAGCGGATCTTACAGCGGCTATAGCTAAATTGCCGGATACACGTGACGGAATTCGTGCAGATAAAAATGTAGCGCGGGCTTTTCTCGCTCGTGTGTACATGCAGAAAAGAGATTATGTTAACGCCCGCGTCATGGCCAACCTGGTTATTGCAAGCGGAAATTATAGTATGAATGATGATATTCTCGAGGCATTCAGAGACGACAATTCTGATGAAGTGATCTGGGAAATTGAGCAGGATGTTCAAAACAATGCAGGTACAGCAAATGATGGCATGGCCACATTTTACGCCAGCCTGCCTGGTATTGGCCGTGCGGACGTGAGAGTAGAAGCGAATTTTGTTGCTACTGCCTATCCAGCCGGCGATCTGAGAAAAACATCATGGTATTATATAGGTACCGGTGCAAGGCCCGGCAATACGTATAGTGCAAAATGGACTTCATTCAGCCAGAACCTTCCCATCATCCGGATTGCTGAGATGTATCTTATAAGAGCAGAAACCAATCTTCGTATAGGCCTTCCCTATACAGGAGATTCGCCTGCCAATGATCTGGCCAAGGTAAGGAATCTTGCACGCATAAACGTGGCTCCAATAGCCGCGCCTACGATCGCAGATGTAACGAATGAAAGGTTTTTAGAGCTGGCTTTTGAAGGCGTGCGCATTCACGACATAAAAAGGCTGCAGTTAAGCACAGGCACATTTGCCTGGAACAGTGATCTGCTGGTATTTCCAATACCTGCACGTGAAGTAGAAGCTTCTCAGAATGTGATTACACAGAACCCAGGATATTAACTGTATACCGAAATTGTATTTCGGTTCATCAAATAAAAAAGCCCGGAATCTCTTCCGGGTTTTTTGTGTGCTACCGAATTTTATTCGGAGAGGAATATTTTTTCGAAAATAAAATTTCGAAGTACAGGCGTTACAGTTTGATCTCTTCTTCGTGCTGGTCAAAAAAATGAAACTCTGTAAGATGGTAGTTTGTATTTTCTTTTAGCTTCACGCGCTGCTTATATTTCCATCTCCACTTCCATAGCCTTGAAGAGAAAAGACCGCCACGCGTTAAGTAAGCATACAGGATAGGATTTACCACCAGCGTAAGATCTTTATGCTGATGTGTGATGAGATAATTCATGTTCTTTTCAATCTCATCTTCCAATATCAGCGTAGAGGCTATTTTACCTGTTCCATTACAGCTTGGGCAAATCTCCTGAGTGTTGATGGTCATTTCCGGCTTCATTCTTTGCCTGGTGATCTGCATCAGCCCGAATTTGGAGATGGGCAGCACGGCATGCTTTGCGCGGTCTGGTTTCATGAACTCATCCATCGCTTCCAGCAGCTTGCGCTTGTTCTCGGGGAACTTCATGTCTATGAAGTCTGCCACGATGATGCCGCCAAGGTCTCTCAGCCTGAGCTGGCGCGCTATTTCTTCAGCGGCCTCCAGGTTGGTCTCCATGGCATTCTGCTCCTGGTTATTGCTTACGCTTTTATAACCGCTGTTCACATCAATTACATGCAGCGCTTCTGTATGTTCTATGATGAGATAAGCGCCGCTGGGCAGGTTAACCGTTTTTCCAAATGCAGCTTTTACCTGCTTGGTAATACCAAATTGGTCAAACACCGGGGAACCATTATTATAATAACTTACTATATCCACTTTTTCGGGTGCAATTCGTTGTAT
>JBAVMD010000603.1:0-6421 GCA_049689695.1 Chitinophagaceae bacterium
GTACAGGACTTCACACGCCATTTAAACACAGACGATCAATATAAAGGTTTTTGTTTTGAAGGCGCCGCCATGGCAAAGGCGCTCACTGATTGGCTATCTGTGAAAACTCATCGGGAATTGGAAATGCTGATCGCTGATCCAATTGGAAACAAACATCTGTATATGCTTCATGTGGGTGCCGGTTGGGCATACGCGCGGCTACCAGTCAACATCGAGCAAAAAATAGAACGATTTGATCCGACTCTTCGATGGCTTATTATTGATGGATATGGGTTTCACCAGGGATACTTCAAAACCCGCAAATACGTGGAGAAGAAAGAACTACCTGCCGGATTGAAACAAGCTCATTCAAGAAAAGTATTTTACCAGGGATTAGGTCGCAGTCTTTGGTTTGTCGATTGTGCAACTCCTGAAAGAATTGCAAATAGAATTTCAGGGTTTCCGGTACAATTCCAAAGTGACCTATGGTCCGGAGTTGGACTTGCATGCACTTATGCCGGAGGAGCAGAAGCATCTGAAATAATGGAATTAAAAACATTGTCGGATTGCTATTTTGATCACCTGGCACAGGGTTCCGTCTTTGCAGCCAAGGCAAGGCAAAGAGCTGAACTGATTACCCCGGAAAGTGAACTTGCCTGTCAAATAATTTGCGGAGTTACTATAAACGAAGCTGCATTGATCGCCGACAAATGTCTGGAGGAACTGTCACCCTCGCTTAACTCTGAAGAGCGGTACAGCTACTGGCGGAAATCCATTCGAGATACGTTTGCTAAAAAAGCCGAGTATGAGAATATTTCTTCAGCGATTCCTGCTTAGAGGGGTCGCTATAATAATATTATTGACTTTGTATTCATTGACAAGGCTTCCTCAGTTGACCAAAAGCGAGCGGGAGACGATGGCAGCAACATTCAGTTTTGCAGAACACTCACTGTACGAGCCAAAATCCGCAGAACCCAAATTCGTCAGAGCTGTTCACCCTCAATATAAAATGATCTCCGCCTGGATCTCATCTGTTGGGGCGAGCATTACATGGGCTGATATTGATGGAAACGGTTTATGCAATGATATCATCCATGTCGATCCCAGGTTCGACAAAATATTGATCTCTCCCGCTATCGGAACTTCAGCTTCGTATGCTCCATTTGAACTCATCCCAAAGACTTGTGAATATGATCCTTCGACCATGGCCCCGATGGGTACACTCGCGTATGATTTCAATAATGATGGCCAAACTGATATCCTGGCTTACTATTGGGGAAGAAGTCCCATTATTTTTTACCAGGAGGGCAATGGTTTCAAAGAAGAAGAATTAAATCCAACGGTAGAGAGATGGTTTACAAATGCTGCTATTCTTTCTGATTTCGACGGTGATGGCCAGGTAGACATTCTTATTACTAATTATTTCCCTGATGGGTCCAGGATATTGGATGAAAATGCAACCGATAACGACCAGGTAATGCAACATTCTATGTCGCGCGCTTACAATGGCGGAACGGACCATTTCTTTCTTTTCAGCGGTACAGTTTCGAATCGTGCCCGATATGTAGAGCACAATGAATGGAGGAATGAAATAGAGCATCCCGATGATTGGACGCTGGCAGTTGGCGCTGCGGACATTGATGGCGACCAATTGCCGGAAGTATATTTTGCCAATGATTTCGGGCCGGATAAACTCTTCCAGAATCTTTCATCTCCGGGTAAACTTCGCTTCAGGCTATTAAAAGGCATCCGGGGGTTTACAGATATCCGCTCATCGGTCTTAGGTAAAGATTCATTTAAGGGAATGGGTGTATCATTTGCCGATATTAATAATGATGATTTACTCGACATATACGTCAGCAATATTGCTGCTGAGTATGCACTCGAGGAAAGTCATTTCATATTCATCAATACCGGTGAATTTGATAAAATGAAAGATGGCATCGCTCCATTTAAAAACAACAGTGAAAAGCTTGGCCTTTCACGAAGTTCCTGGTCCTGGGAAGCACGTCTCGCTGATTTCAATAATGATGGAGTGCTTGAAGCAACCCAGGCGGTTGGCTTCATTAAAGGGAAAAAAGATAAATGGGCTGAATTGCAGGAACTCGCCATGGGAAATGATGAGTTATTGGCAATCCCGGCCCTGTGGCCTGATTTACGGCCGGGAACAGATTTGTCTGGTCACGGTCACAATCCATTTTTTGTAAGAAGTGAAAGTGGCCGATACTTCGACATCGCAAAAGAAGTCGGACTGAATAGATCACATGTCAGCCGGGGAATTGCAGTAAGCGATGTTGATCATGATGGAGACCTGGACTTCGCGACAGCAAATCAATGGGAACCTTCATTTCTTTACAGGAATAATTATAAGGGTAAAAATAATTTTATTGGCCTGCGCGTATTTGCCGTGTTTGAAGACTCCGGGGAAGTCCGGGTAGATCCTGAGAATTATAAGGGAACTCATTTCGCTATTGGAGCAGATATTAAGGTCCGGCTGACCGGTGACAAATGCGCTCATGCTTTTGTAGATGGCGGCAACGGCCATTCAGGAAAGAATAGCAGCGAAGTGTTTTTTGGAATCGGCGACTTTTCATCAAACGATCTGCTGACCATAACTATCCGATGGAGAAATACAAAGCGCGAAACCCTGACAAAGCAACTTGAACTCAAGCCCGGATGGCATACGCTTTTGCTCCCATACTAAAATTTATGCATGAAACCGATAATAAAAGACCTGCGGACCGAAGCCTTAAAAAGATTTGCGATTGCTATAACGGTATTAAATATTGCCGGTCATTTTTTTCTTGGATTTGAGCAGTCGTGGGCGCATCCGATAGCAGCTATCATTACAACGTATAGTTTGGAGATCTTATTTGAATGGATCAACTGCCGCCTCCATCATTTTAAGCCAAGATATAGCCCGGGAATAAAGAAAATGGTATTGTTCCTGCTGCCTGCACATATTACAGCGATGGCGGTTTCCATGCTTTTGTTCACCAATGAAAATATAATGCCGGTTGTTTTTGCATCCGCAATTGCAATTTGCTCAAAGGTGCTGTTCAGAATTAAAATAAATGGTAGCTGGCGACATTTCCTCAATCCTTCCAACACGGGGATAGCAACAGTATTAATACTTTTTCCGTGGATCGGCATATCTCCTCCCTACCAGTTTACAGAAAATGTTAGCGGGATGGTAGATTGGATATTACCCGTGGTATTTATCGGCGTCGGAAGTTTTCTGAATATAAAACTGACTAAAAAAATGCCGCTCATTGCAGCATGGTTTGGCGGCTTTATTCTCCAGGCAGTTATCCGGAGCGCGATATCAGGCTCGCCGGTCCTCGCAGCGTTAAACCCTATGACAGGCGTGGCTTTTCTACTATTCAGCTTCTATATGATCTCCGATCCGGCAACAACACCGGTTAAGTTGAAAGGCCAGATCATTTTCGGATTATCTATTGCTTTTGTATACAGTGTTTTGGTTTATTTCCATGTTGTGTTTGGACAGTTTTTCAGTTTACTGATCGTATGTATGGTACGTGGCGTGATCATACACGTAAGATCAATGACTGCGAAGCCTGTTGTTGTCAGTCAACAACCTGCTGTTCCGGCAATGAGTATGGACTATCGTCCCGAAAAAAGAAAATTACACACTACCAATAACTGATCAAGATGAATTCAGGTAGCGGCATTGCTATTGTTGGTATAGCCTGTAGATATCCAGATGCGGACAATGCTCAGCAATTGTGGGAAAATATTCTTGCAGGCAGAAGGGCTTTCAGGAACATGCCCGTAAACCGCTTAAGCAAGAGTTATTTTTCAAATGATAATTCTTCTCCCGATCATATTTATACAAACAAAGCGGCCGTACTTAAGAACTATCAATTTAACAGGCTCCTCTATAAGATTTCGGGTACCAGCTTTAACACTGCCGACATGACTCATTGGCTTGCACTGGATGTAGCCAATGAAGCAATAAAAGATGCCGGCCTGGAAAATATTGATGCCGGTATTAGAGAAAGAACTGGCGTCATCATTGGTAATACTTTGACAGGAGAATTTTCGAGGGCGGGCATGTTGCGGCTCAGATGGCCTTTTGTAGCCAACAGTATCATCACTTCACTTAAACAACACGATTGGCCTGACAATGACATAGCAAAGTTGTTGGGCTCTATTGAGCAAAACTTTAAAAAACCTTTTCCAGCCATGGAAGAGGATTCATTGGCAGGCAGTCTATCAAATACGATTTCAGGAAGGATTTGTAATTATTTTGACTTTAAGGGGGGTGGATTCACTATCGACGGAGCCTGTAGCTCGTCATTACTCGCGGTGGCAAAAGCATGTGATGCCATTGTAAACAAAGAATTGCTCATTGCTATAACAGGCGGGGTGGATCTCAGCCTGGACCCTTTTGAATTGGTCGGATTTTCGAGAGCAGGCGCTTTAGCGCCAAAGCAAATGCTTGTTTATGATAAAAGATCACAGGGTTTCTGGCCCGGGGAAGGTTGTGGTTTTGTAGTGCTGGCAGATTATGAATTTGCAAAGGCAAATCGACTTAATATACTTTCGGTAATAAAAGGATGGGGAATATCATCTGACGGTAAAGGTGGCCTTACAAGACCGGATGAAACCGGTCAGTCTCTTGCCTTAAAAAGAGCATATCAAAAAGCCGGGTACGGAATTAATACGGTTGCATATATCGAAGGTCATGGTACGGGTACCGCTGTGGGCGATGCTGTTGAACTATCAGCAATTATTAACCTATTATCAGAAGATAAGCCAACCACGCCTGTTTATATCGGTTCTGTAAAAGCAAATATTGGTCATACCAAGGCAGCCGCCGGCATGGCGGGCCTTATAAAATCCATTTTGGTAGTTAACAACAGGCTGATCCCCGTTGCAACGGGAAATAATGAACCGCATGCCTTGTTTGATAAGCAAGATTTTTTACAATTGGCAGGTTCTAACTTCCCTTACCAGGCAAAACTTCCATTAAGGATTGGCGTTAGCTCTATGGGTTTTGGTGGCATCAACACGCATGTGACCATTGAAGAAAACCGGGAAGATCATTATCGCTCGCATCATACATACAAAATTCCATTTAATTCTATCAGCCAGGATTCGGAACTGTTCATTATTGCCGACGTCAATTTGGAAGGGCTTAAGCAACAACTAAGCACATTACTACAAAGATCAGATCAGCTTTCCATAGCTGAACTGGCAGATCTCAGTTGTTCATTATATTATTTTCAACTGCGCCCCGGTAAATTCCGGGTAGCTATAGAAGCTGCAACTCCCGATGAGTTGTCCGGGAAACTCACCAGGCTGATGAGCATGATCGACGAGGTTAACGAAATCTTCGATACGGAATCCGGTATCTATTATTCAGACCACAAACGGCAAATGAGGATTGGACTGTTGTTTCCCGGGCAAGGCAACGATGTTTTTTATCCAGGCAATTTGGTGATGCGCAGGTTTTCTTTTGTGGAATCTATTGTACCGCCTATATTAAGAAAGGCTATCGACAAGGAAAGACTCAAACAAACAGATATAGCTCAACCGGCAATTGTAGCAACATCTATTCTTGCAAATAAATTCCTGCAACATTTTAAGATCGGTACATCCGTAGCGATTGGCCACAGTGTGGGTGAATTGGCCGCATTGTATTGGGGAGGTATTTTAACTGAAAAAGATGTAGTCGATCTCGCCACATTCAGGGGAAATTTAATGCATGCGTCTTCTTTAGTGAAAGGCGAAATGATAAGTGTTAACCGGTCAGATCGAGATCTACTGATAAATAAAATATGCAATGACCTTGAAATTTCGGTGGCCTGTATCAATGCTCCGTCGCAGGTAGTGCTTTCAGGCAAAGCAAGTGTTATTGAAGAAGCGATGATGATTCTCAAGCAGGAAGGGATAGCCTGTAACCGTTTAAACGTTGTCAATGCCTTTCATTCATCTCTCATGCATAACATTGAAGGGCCGTTCTATGAATACGTGAAGAATATTGCATTCTCCGCTCCGCGGGGGAAAATCTATTCAACCGTAACGGGGGCTTTGATCAATAGGGGAGAAGAAACAATTAACAATCTTTACAATCAACTCACCAAACCGGTCCTTTTCAATAAGGCATTCATAGGCGCATCTGAAAATGTGGACCTTTGGATTGAGGCCGGAGCCGGAACTATCCTGACAAATATTGCCAGCGGTTTCAGCAAATCGCCTATTATTCCTCTTGATTTTTCCGGGAGATCCGTTAAGGGCATCTTAGGGATTGCCGGCGCTCTCTTTGTCACCGACAATCCGTTTGAGCTGGAACTATTGTTCTCTAACAGGTTTTACAGAAAGCTGAGCTTTGAAGAGCCCTTTACTTTTCTTTCCAATCCCTGCGAAACGGTGCCTGAATCACTTCTTGACCTTCAACCTGTCAGTCCCTTTAAGG